>NZ_JAELTV010000379.1 GCF_016429005.1 Pedobacter sp. ASV19 | reverse complement strand
GGCTAACGTTCGTCGGCAGCGTCAGATGTGTATAAGAGACAGCTGCTGGATTTGATGAAAATACGATCTTTTATCACGGCGGAACAGCAGTTGCGATAGAAGCTGGATTGCTGTCTAAAAAAGAAATCGCTGCAGTGAACAAGAAAATGGTAGAAAATGTCAAGCTTTCAGGAATGCCTAGTATTGGTCTGACTTTATATCCTACCTATCCTGAGGGATTTTTTACAGGAGGAATGGCTAAACCTTATGTTTATCAAAATGGTGGCGACTGGACTTGGTTTGGTGCAAGAATGATCCAGCAACTCATTGCAAATGGTTTTGTAAAAGAAGCCTATGAAGAAGTTCGTCCTATGATCGATCGCGTGGTAAAAAACAAAGGGTTTTATGAATGGTATGGCCAGGGAGATGTACCAAGCGGATCGGGTAAATTTAAAGGGTCTGCTGGAGTATTAAGCAAGGCAATTGTCCAATTTAAAGACTGGGCGCTTGCCAATCAAAAGAAATCTCTTTCACATTGAACTTCCTACTGCTTTGCTGAAAAATAAAAGGCCTGAATCATAAGATACAGGCCTTTTTCTTTCTATTATTAAAATAAAAACTACAAAATCTATAGATTTTATTTTTTTAATGAAAAAGAGTGTTATCTTCGCATAACTAAATAGCTATCTACAACTTAGATCCAAATGAAAACAGACTTACATTTTAAGAAAATGAAAAGAGAAACATCTCAGAAAGGAATGCCTTTCCTTTTAGACGGTTGCTGTTGTTGTTGATATAGCTCAAGTATTGCCTTGCAAAATTAAGGCACCTGCAAACCTCCATATTTTGAAAATATGACTGGACGTTAAAACATCCACGTGGCTTTGCTTTGCAATTTTTTTATAGCCAACAAACCATTAGTAATAACATGATGAACCATTATGATTTTTCAATCTACACCGTGGTATAATTAAATCTGATCGCTTCATCACAAAAGAAAAACAAAGCTTAAACAGATGAAAAAAAATTTACTTCTTATCCTTTCACTTATACTCACGGCAAATTATGTTTTTGCCCAGGATGCGATAACAGGTTTCATAAAGGGTAGCAACGGCGCGCCTATTCCACATGCTACAGTAGTGATCAGGGGCACCAATATTTCTGCAATTGCAGATAACGACGGAAAGTTTAGTATCCACTCCAAACAAGACCTTCCATTTTACCTTCGGGTCAGTTCAATTGGTTACAAGCCTCAGGATTTCCAGATTTTAAAACTCCAGGATACCCCTTTTGAACTGGTTTTGATTGAAAGCTCACAACTCGATGAGATTGTGGTAACCTCAAGGAGACGTTCGGAGGTACTCCAGGATGTGCCTATTGCCATTACCGTTATAGGTGGGCAAGCTGCAGAAAATGCGGGGGCGTTTAATGTTAACCGCTTAAAAGAACTGGTTCCTTCGGTACAATTGTATGCTTCAAATGCCAGAAATACCACACTTAATATCCGGGGTTTAGGCTCTACGTTCGGTTTAACCAATGATGGTATTGATCCGGGTGTTGGCTTTTATGTAGACGGGGTTTACCAGGCACGTCCGGCAGCTACTTCTACAGATTTCCTTGATATTGAACAAATTGAAATCCTTAGAGGACCTCAGGGTACTTTATTTGGTAAGAATACTACTGCAGGTGCGTTTAACATCACTACCGCCAAACCAACTCAGATCCCAACCGGAAAAGTAGAATTGAGTTTCGGAAACTATAATTTTATCCAGGCTAAAACCTCTGTTTCGGGAAGCGTTGCAAAAAATCTCGCCGCCAGGCTATCTATCTCTGGTACTCAGCGCGACGGTACCATCTGGAACACCAAAGAAGAACGCAAATATAGCGGTCAAAACAACCTTGGTTTTAAAGGTCAGTTGTATTACACACCTTCAGATAAGCTACAGGTATTGTTAAGTGGTGATGTCAGCATTCAGCATCCTGCCGGCTATCCGCTGGTGATTGCAGGTGTGGCTACAACGGAAAGAAGCGCTTATCGCCAGTATGCCAAAATCGTTTCTGATTTGGGTTATCAGCAGCCTAAAATAGATCCTTTTTCCAGAGAGATCAATACCAATACACCTTGGAGACACAATCAGTCCATTGGGGGTATATCCGTAAATGTGGATTATAAAATTGGCAACGGAACGCTGACTTCTACGACGGCCTGGAGATTCTGGAACTGGGATCCTACAAACGACAGGGATTTCTCTGAATTATCTGCGTTGACCAAATCTCAGGGAAACTCCCGTCATGACCAATATTCTCAGGAAGTTCGATATGCTGGTAATCTGGCCGAAAAAGTAAGCGGTGTAATTGGTGTATTTTTTCTTGGACAAAATTTAAAAGGTTTAGATCAAACCGAAGAGGTAGGCAAAGATCAGTGGAGATTTGTACAAACCAGTAATACAGGTTCTCAAGCCTTGTACTCAACACCTGGTTTACTGGATGGTTACGGTATCAAAACCAATTCTACCATTAAATCTTTAAGTGCTGCAGTGTTTGCACAGGTAGACTGGGAATTTCTGAACCATCTGCATATTTTGCCTGGATTAAGATTTACCTATGATAAGAAAGATGTGGATTATAACAGGGTAACCTATGGTGGCCTGCAAACTACAGATGCCACATTGCTGGCACTGAAAGCTGCAGTGTATAGCAACCAGCAATTCACAACCAATGTAGACAACAATAATCTGTCTGGAAACATCACCTTATCTTATCGTCCTAACCCGAGCTTAAATGCTTACGGAACTTTCTCTACAGCTTATAAACCAGTTGGTGTTAACGTAGGGGGCCTGCCAACTACTTCTACCGGTGCAGCAGATTTGTCTTTGGCTGTAGTAAAACCAGAATATGTTCAACATTATGAATTGGGTGTTAAAACCAGACCTTTTAAAGGTGCATTGGTTAATGTGAGTGCCTTTAATACGGATATTAAAGATTATCAAACCAATGTTCAATCGCCACAATTGGGTGTAAACAGAGGTTATCTTGCCAATGCGGAAAAGGTAAATGTAAAAGGTTTAGAGCTTGATGGAACTTATCAATTGGAAAGGTTCTTTACGCTAAATGCGGCATTAGCTTATCTGGACGGCAAATATGTAAAGTTCACCAATGCTCCGTTGCCTCTTGAAGAAACCGGCCATACAGAACTGGTTAATGGCGTGGCTACGCAGGTGGCGTTCAAAGATGCTTCTGGAGGCCGTTTACCGGGGATATCTAAGTGGAATATTTCTGGTGGTGCAGAATTTAGTGTTCCGGGTAATCTGGCAACTAAAGCGGGTAGATATTTTATTGCGGGCGATGCGAGTTACCGCTCAGAATATTCTTCAAATCCGACACCTTCGAGTGTATTGAATGTTGACGGCTATTCTTTATTTAATGCCCGTTTAGGATTTAAATCGGATAAGTTCTCTGCATTTGTTTGGAGCAGAAATGTTACAAATAAAAATTATTACGAACAATTACAGGCTGCCGCGGGTAATTCTGGCCTATACGCAGGTGTACTTGGTGATCCAAGAACTTATGGAGCTACCTTGCGTTATTCATTCTAACATTATCTGTGCCGGCGACTAAACCTTTTCATTTCCATAGGGTCTTATCATTAACACATAAAAACCTATAATATGAAAACAATTAAGTATCTATTTCTTTTGCTGGCAGTAGCTGTTAGCTTTAGTTCATGTATCGTTGCCGAACGTGGAGGCAGACCTCACCATCACAGATATTATTATGGTTATTAACTTCACTATCATTATTAACATAAAAGAGGGTGTCCAAAGGCACCCTCTTTTATGTTAATCACAAAATTTATAGAATTAAATCTTTATGCGGCAAGCTAAAATAAAATGTAGAGCCCTTCCCCTCTTCACTTTCTACCCATATCTGGCCGTCATGGCGCTTAATAATTTCAGCACTCAGGTATAAGCCTATACCAAATCCGGAGATGGTTTTAAACTTTCTGCTTTCTACACGGTAGAAGCGGTCAAACAACAAACCGATATCATCCTTTGGGATACCGATCCCCTCATCCCTGACACTCACTAAAGTCTCCCCATTCACTTCCTTGCAAAGCACTTCTACAATTTTACCCTGAGGAGAATATTTAATGGCATTACCAATTAAGTTATTAATGACCTGCCCAATCTTTTCCCGGTCTGCAAAAATCATAACTTCCTGGCAGTTTCCGGTCGAAATGTTATGCGTGCGATCTGTGAGTGTAATTTCCTCTATAACTTCGGCAATCAGCTCATTCAAACAAAATTGTTGCTTTTCCAGGTTAATCTTACCGGCTTCCAGACGTGACAAATCTAAAAAGCTCTTAATCATGTTGTTCATCTTATTAACCTGCCCATCAGCTTTACTCAGGGAGTTCTGTCTCTTATACACATCTAAAAGAGGGGGGGGGGGGGGGGGGGGGGGGGGGGGGGGGGGGGGGGGGGGGGGGGGG
>NZ_JAELTV010000378.1 GCF_016429005.1 Pedobacter sp. ASV19 | reverse complement strand
CTAACGTTCGTCGGCAGCGTCAGATGTTTATAAGAGACAGTTTCCAGGGTTATTGAAATGATATGTGCCAATTAAGACAACGTTTACTTTATTTTGAGAAAATGAATTCAGGAAGAAAAATAGAAAAACGGGTAAAATAAGTGTTTTTTGAAAGGAGAATTTTAACATGCAGTCTTTTTAGTATTACCTCTATCTAAGCAATAGAGACGAGGTGCGTTTTTATTTGAATTATTGAATTCCAAATTTAATAAAACTAAATGTACGCTCAAATGCAAAGAATATAAAAATTAATTGAGATCAACCTTTCTTAATGTAAAAGTATCTCATCTGTCCACTCATCACTTTTGTTATTCTTCTTGTATAATTGGTGTATCGCAATGAAAAAGCGGTCTTTTAATTCATGTTATTTATTAGCTAACGCAATAAAAGTACATTTCCTACGCTATACTTGAAATATGAATCTACCACTGCGCATCAATTTTGATGAAAAGGACTATACCTATATGATCATCACCAAGGGAATAACAAAAGAAACCAATGCAATCCATATTAATCTGAATGGTATGGATTATCAGCTTGTTTGCAACGCCAAAGGGGAGTGGGATGCTGTTGATGCGACTGTCAGCGATCAACCCGGACTACTTAAAGCGATAGGAAGAAACATCAAACTTCGGTACCGATTGTGAAAAAGGTGTAAAGCTGTTGACTATTTTCCAAGCGCTTTTAGTATGTTTTAATTGATGTAACTGTTCTTTCTGTAAAGTAAACAGCTCAAAGCAACTATCGTACAGGACCACATGATGAAAACCATGGGGTAGGCGGTGTAGTTGTTGAAGTAACATGTTCCTGTTACTTATGACCACCTGCTTTTGATCGCTTCTGTTCTATGTAGCATTCCCCAATCAATCATCGAGTCAATTACACTGGTTATACTCTTACCGGACTCTGTTAGAATATATTCTATTAATACGGGCGTTTGACTGTAGACTCTACGCTCTACAATACCGTTAATTTCTAATTCTTTCAATTCTTTTGACAACATTCTTGGCGTTATTTTATCAATATTGTCTTGTAAATCCTTAAACCGGACTTTTCCGTGCAGCAGTGAGGCGATTATCGGCAGTTTCCATTTACCATTTATGACATTTAAAGTGTCTGTTAATGCCAGGACATAATGCCGTGGGCACTGTTGCACCTTATCTCTATCTATTAATTCTTTGAAATCACTCATAATGTTCTTATGTTTCTTAGTATACAAAAGTATAGTACTAATCTTTAATAACAAAGTATACTTAGTATATTAAAATCGCTAGGTTTACACCACAATAAAAATTTAAAATATGATTTTAGTAACAGGGGCAACAGGTCAATTCGGCTCAAAAACCATAAACCATTTAATAAACAAAGGTGTTAGACCATCTGAGATTTCTGCTTTAGTAAGAAACGCAGCAACTGCACAAAACCTTAGAAGTAGGGGAGTTGAAATAAAAGTTGGAGATTACAAAGACTATGATTCATTGGTTAAAGCATTTCAGGGAGTAGAGAAACTATTATTGGTTTCTAGTAACGATAGAGAAGCTGTAGAAAACAGGACTGTCCAACACATAAATGTTATAAAGGCTGCGAAAGAGGCTAAGGTCAAATATATTGTTTATACCTCTTTTGTGAGGAAAACAAATTTTAAGAACTCGTCTATAGCCGCATTCCAAAATTCTCATGTTGAAACAGAAGCATATCTGATAGACAGCGGCATTGATTATACCATTCTTCAAAACGGGATTTACCTGGAAATGATACCAGTTTTTGCCGGAGAAAAAGTAGCTGAAACCGGCACCATATTATTTCCTGCAAAGGAGGGTAAAGCAAGTTATGTTCTTCGTGAAGAGTTAGCTGAAGCTGCAGCACATGTATTAACTAGTGAAGGACATAAAGAACAAATCTATAGCTTAACCAATTCGGCTTCCGTTTCCTTTTTTGAGATCGCTCAGGCAATAGGTGATCAGTTGGGAAAAGATGTTAAATATCAATCCTTAGAAGCTGATGTGTTTGAATCTAAAATGAAACAGATTGGAGTTCCAGATTTGTATATTGGTCTGTTTACCATGTGGGCGACGGCTCAGGCGCAAGGTACAATGGAAGTAGTGAATGATACCTTAGAAGGATTCTTGGGCAGGAAACCTACAACTATGCCTCAGTTTATCGCTCAGGTTTATTCTCTTCCAGGGAGAACATTATAGATTTCTTTTTTTTTAATTTTTATCAATAGTAACATCATTAAGCTTAAATGAAAAATTCGTGTTGTCCCGCTCTTCTTTGTTTTTTTTTAGCTCATCGTAGCGAACAGTACCCGTTATTTTAAATTGTGGATGTTCATCTGGATTGTATTTTGCACCATTGTTGTCAAACACAAAAAAGTTCTTTAGTGTGCATCAGATATACTATGTTTTTCGCTACTCATAGCGTGTGATTTTACTACCATATAACCACAACCAAGACTAAAAGTCCTGGAAATTTTTCCAGGGCTTTTTTATTTAGATTTTCTTTTGTCCTCCGTGCTACCTCCTTTTGTGTTGGTTGTTCGATGATCCGGCCTTTTAGCGCTGATTGTTCGACAAAAGTACCTGTTTGCCTAAGTTACGTCGCAGAAAGGGCGAACAAGCTACGAACCAAGACGAAGCCTGTCTCGTCTTTGAGGCTGCTTTTTCATAGGTTTTGTCGCTTGATAATCCGGGTAAAACTGGGCATTAATATTTTTTAATCCTGAATTGGCTTGGTAGGGAAAATTACCAATGGGCAAAGCAACCAGATTCTTGTGATTCGACCACCTTACTGAAGTGATATTGTTGAGGCTTTCCCGGTTTGGCTACAAATGTGGGTGGTGGTCATATCCTGGGAACATCGAGTAATCTGGGGCATGTAACTTTACCGGTTATCGGCTATTATTGTTCTTCAAAATGGGCAGTTGCCTACGAACTGGGATCTGGGCATACGCAATCTTTCAGCAAGTTGTTTAAAGCAAAAATTAAAATATCTGCTTTAGAATTCAGAAAGTCATTTAACTAAAGGCATTCTGGTTTTGGAGTTTAAAATAATTTCGCTTTTAAATGCATGACTTGCTAACTACATTCAGATTTTATATAATACTTTTGCAGCCGAAAAGATCATATAGATCATATTTCGAAAGAATTTGGTGAATTGGGATAATTTAAAGACCAGGCTGACCCGCCTGATTTATGGAGAGTATTTTACAGATGCAGTGCGCAATACTGCAACAATTGTATTGCCGGTCATCTTGTTGTTTTTTAATCATCAGGCACATGCCGCAATTGGAGTAGGGGTAGGTGCATTACTCATCAGCTTAACGGATGTTCCCGGGAATAAAGCGAATAAATTTAAAAGCGCTGTGGCCTGCATCATAACGTTCTTTTTAACTGCATTAATAATTTCCTCGTCGATCCATAACCCCTGGATTACAGCTGGTGGTATTTTTCTGTTGTCTTTCCTCTTCTCGATGCTGGCAATGTTTGGGTACAGGTTTGCATTAATGGGTACAATGGCATTGATCCTGGCTATTTTTACGCTTGGTCTGCACCCGGAAGACCCTTTGTTGTTTAGCTGGTATATTTTTCTTGGCGGATCATGGTTTTACCTGATCAGCTTGCTTCAAATCCTAATCTGGCCTTACCGTTCATTGCACCAGGCCATTTTTGAATGCATCACCAGTACGGCTGCCTTTCTGAAATCAAAGGCAAATTGCTATAATGCTGATGTTCCGTTGGAGGAATGCTACCAGGAGAATATTGCTTTACACATCAAGGTAAGTGAAAAGCAGGAATTGATCAGAGAACTTCTGCTCAGTGATAAAACGGCTATGAATCCTACTAATGAAAGAGGGCAGCAGTTGTTGAGGACAGCGATAAGTGTAATTGATCTATACGAACAGGTCACCGCCATACATTACGACTATTCTTTTGTAAGAACGGCTTTAAGTAAAACTGACGCATTAAACCTGATCATCGAACTGATTGACATTCTTGCCGAAGAAATGAATGTACTGAGTGGTACTTTTCTGAGACCAGCCAGAAAAGCACAGCAATCGCTTCGCCTGATCAAATTTGAACAGGTTAAAACCTCCTTAAGGAATTATGCAATAGCTGAAAATGAGACAAATGCATCTATTCTTCTGAAGGTCCTTAAAAACCTTGAAGACATTGCCTTACACATACAGGTCATTAGAAAGGATCAACCTATATCGGCCATTCATCCTGATCTTAAACGGAATGATATTGCTTATGAAGATTTTTTACCTCCTCAGCTTCTAAAACCAGGCTCGTTAAAACACCATTTCTCCTTTAGCTCTCCAATTTTTAGGTTTTCTTTAAGGTTGGCGTTTCTGTGTTTAGGTGCTTATTTGATCACATTGCTATTTCCATATGGAAAATATAGCTACTGGATGCTGCTGACCATTGTGATTGTTGCAAAACCCAGGTTCGGACTGACATGGAAAAGAAATATTAAACG
>NZ_JAELTV010000377.1 GCF_016429005.1 Pedobacter sp. ASV19 | reverse complement strand
CCCCCCCCCCCCCCCCCCCCCCCCCCCCCCCCCCCCCCCCCCCCCCCCCCCCCCCCCCCCCCCCCCCCCCCCCCCCCCCCCCCCCCCCCCCCCCCCCCCCCCCCCCCCCCCCCCCCCCCTTTTTAATCATCCGGCGCCCACCGAGATCTACACCGGCTAACGTTCGTCGGCAGCGTCAGATGTGTATAAGAGACAGATTTTGCAAAGACTTCGGGCACAACTTCGGGGGCAAAATATATTCCTATTTCTAAAGATTCTATGCCGGAGCATATTAAAGCGGCAAGAAATGCTTTGCTTACCTATATTCATGAAACTGGAAATGCAGATTTTGTAAATGGGAAAATGATCTTTTTGCAGGGCAGTCCGGTAATGTCTAAGAAGAATGGAATTAAAGTTGGCCGCTTGTCTGGTATTGTGGCTAATCTGGTTCCGGCCTATTTGCAGAAAAACCGGTTGCCTTCTTATGCTACGAATTGCATAGAAGACTGGGAAGTAAAGGTAGATGCGATTGTTGAGGAGACAATTCAACAGGATATGACGGTAATTTCCGGGATACCTCCCTGGGTGCAAATGTATTTCGACCGGCTTACCGAGAAGTCAGGAGGGCGAAAGATCAAGGAAATCTTCCCTAATTTTAAACTCTTTGTTTATGGAGGAGTTAATTATGAACCTTACCGGGCTAAAATTGAAGCGAGTATTGGCCGGAGGATAGATTCTATTGAGACTTATCCTGCATCAGAAGGTTTCATTGCTTATCAGGACAGTCAAAAGGATAAAGGTTTACTTTTACTGGCAGATGCGGGTATCTTTTATGAATTTATCCCTGCAGACGAATTTTATAATGACAATCCTACCCGTTTAAGTCTTGGCGAAATTGAACTTGATGTAAATTATGCCTTGATTTTAAATACCAATGCAGGTTTATGGGGATATAGTATTGGTGATACGGTAAAGTTTGTATCTAAAAATCCCTACCGGATTATGGTAACGGGAAGGATTAAACACTTTATTTCAGCATTTGGAGAGCATGTGATCGGGGAGGAAGTTGAACATGCTTTAATGAGTGTAGCCAATGCAGAGGGGATCGAAATTACGGAATTTACGGTTGCGCCACAGGTGGTGGATCCGGAAGGTGGCTTGCCTTATCATGAGTGGTTTATAGAGTTTGGAAATGTGCCTGCAGATCTTGTTGCTTTTAGCAGGAGGGTGGATGAGGCTTTGCAAAAGAAAAATATTTATTACTTTGACCTCATTGAAGGAAAAATTTTACAGCCGCTGATTATTCGTCCTTTGAAAAAAGAAGCCTTTGTGAGTTATATGAGGGCAGAAGGGAAGCTGGGTGGACAAAATAAAGTTCCCCGTTTGGCAAATGACAGAAAGATTGCGGATAGTTTGAGTAATTTTACGATTAAATAACAACGTCTTTGCAGATGTTGAAGGAGAAAAAGCTTTTGGCGATTAAAAAAAATATAAGCATACTGGGCTCAACGGGCTCTGTTGGTACACAAGCGCTGGAAGTAGTGAAGGCAAATCCGGAACGATATCACATTACAGCACTTACGGCTCAGTCTAATGACGTTTTATTAGTTCAGCAGGCAAAGGAATTTAAGCCCGAACTGGTGGTGATCTCTGATGAGCGGAAATATGAAAGCGTAAAGAAAGGTCTCGCGGGGACTGGAATTAAAGTCCTTGCCGGTGAATCTGCTTTATGTGAAGCTGCGGCTTTGCCATCCAGTGACCTGGTGCTGACTGCTGTAGTTGGGTCTGCAGGTTTAAAGCCAACGATCGCTGCCATTGAGGCAGGGAAAGACATTGGTTTGGCTAATAAAGAAACCCTGGTGGTGGCAGGGGAACTGATCACGGAACTGGCCAGAAAACAGGGTGTTAAGATCATTCCGGTAGATTCCGAGCATTCTGCAATTTTCCAGTGCCTTGTTGGTGAAGCGCCGGATGCAGTGGAAAAGATTTATCTGACGGCTTCGGGAGGCCCTTTTAGGGGTAAAGACCGTGCATTTCTGGCTGGTGTTACTAAGACACAGGCTCTGAAACATCCCAATTGGGTGATGGGGGCAAAAATCACAATTGATTCTGCATCCATGATGAATAAAGGCTTGGAAGTGATTGAAGCCAGGTGGTTGTTTGATTTAAGTGTTGATCAGATTGATGTCATTGTACATCCGCAGTCTATAGTTCATTCTATCGCACAATTTAAGGATGGATCCATGAAAGCCCAGATGGGTTTACCGGATATGAAGCTGCCGATTCATTATGCGTTGGCCTATCCGGATAGGCTGGAGAGCCAGTTTCCGCGTTTTAATTTTATGGATTATCCTGAGTTGAACTTTTTCCCTCCGGATTATTTGAATTTCAGAAATCTTGATCTTGCATTTCGAGCTTTAAAAAAAGGAGGTAATATGCCTTGTATTGTAAATGCGGCAAATGAGGTTGTTGTAAATGCCTTTTTGCAGGACAAAGTAGGTTTCCTGGAAATGAGTGATATTATAGAACGTTGTATGGAGGATATGCCTTTTGTTGGTCAGCCGGGACTGAATAATTATTTAGAAACCGATCAGCATACGCGTATATTTGCCCACCAACTCGTAACAAAGTAATTTTTATTGATCTAATTATAAAAACATTAAAATAATATATGAACGGACTGATTATGGCTGCCCAGTTATTGCTGGGATTATCGATACTGGTAATATTACACGAATTAGGACATTTCTTGGCGGCACGTGCTTTTGGGATTAAAGTAGAAAAGTTCTATTTGTTTTTCGACGCCTGGGGGGTAAAGTTATTTAGCATCAAACGCGGAGATTGTGAATATGGAATTGGCTGGCTGCCTTTAGGTGGTTATGTTAAGATTTCGGGGATGATTGATGAATCTATGGATACGGAGCAGATGGAGCAGCCGGTGCAGCCCTGGGAATTCCGGTCTAAACCTGCATGGCAGCGACTGATTGTGATGCTCGGTGGTGTGGTGGTGAACATTATTGTGGGGATTTTTATCTTCTGGATGCTGACATTTAAATATGGAGAAACCTATGTGCCAAATAATTCTGTTCAGAATGGAATCAATCCCGGAGTGATCGGTAAAGAAATTGGTTTACAAAAGGGAGACCGTGTAATTGCGGTAAATGGAAATAAAGTATTGCGTTTTGATGAACTGATCAGCCCAAAAGTATTGCTTGGTAATACGAATTTGACGGTGATCAGAGAAGGGAAAACAATTGATATTAAAGTTCCGGATAACATTCTGAATAAAGTTTCTGATCTGGGTATTGAGGAATTTATTTCGAGGGAGCCCTTATTGACCTCAACAATCGATAGTGTATTCGATCATAAACCTGCTTCTAAAGCTGGTGCACATAAAGGAGACCGCATTACTGCAATCAATAGTGTACCTGTAAAATACAATGTTGATGTGATTCAGGAAGTGAAAAAACTGAAAGGTAAGGAAATGGTCTTTACAGTAAACCGTGCAGGACAGAGCTTGAATCTGAATTTACCTGCAGATACCGCTGGTTCTGTTGGTATTGGATTTAATGTTCATGAGATTAAGATAGAAACGATTCATTACGGCTTTTTCCAGGCTTTACCTATAGGTGCCGAGCAGGCCTGGGTACAGTTTAGTACCAATGCTAAAGGTATCTGGAAAGTCATTACGGGTAAAGTTAAGGCAACAAAGGCATTTTCAGGTCCTGTAGAGATTGCGCGGAAGGTTTACGGAGGTCAATGGATCTGGGAAAGATTCTGGGCTTCTACAGCTTTTATTTCTATTGCTTTGGCTTTTATAAATCTATTGCCTATTCCTGCCTTAGATGGCGGACATGTTGTTTTTCTGATCATTGAAATGATCAAAGGGAAACCGCTTGGTGATAAATTTATGGAACGTGCCCAGATTGTAGGTTTTGTTCTTCTGCTTTCCCTGATGGTTTTTGTGTTGGGGAACGATATATTTAAAGCTTTTATTAAATAGACAGTTTTATGGACTATTTTGAGCTGTATGGCTTATCCTTGAGTTTTAATCCGGATCCGGCTGTCGTTAAACAGAAGTTTTATGAGCTGAGTAAAAAATTTCACCCTGATTTTTATATTATGGAAAGTCAGGAGAAACAGGAAGAGGTATTAGAGCTGTCTACACTGAACAATAAGGCTTATCAGATATTGAGTGATCCGCAGAAACGTCTGCATTATATCCTCGAACTGAAAGGTCTTTTGACAGAGGGAGAAAACTATGTGCTTCCTCAAAGTTTCTTAATGGAAATGATGGAAGTGAATGAAGCTTTGATGGAGCTGGAATTCGAACCTGATGCAGGAAAATTACTGGCCCTGTCTCTTATACACATCTGACGCTGCCGACGAACGTTAGCCGGTGTAGATCTCGGTGGTGGCCGGATCATTAATATGGGGGGGGGGGGGGGGGGGGGGGGGGGGGGGGGGGGGGGGGGGGGGGGGGGGGGGGGGGGGGGGGGGGGGGGGGGGGGGGGGGGGGGGGGGGGGGGGGGGGGGGGGGGGGGGGGGGGGGGGG
>NZ_JAELTV010000376.1 GCF_016429005.1 Pedobacter sp. ASV19 | reverse complement strand
CCTCAAGGGTGTTTTAATAGATGCCTATGGTGTCTATGCCGAAAATGTTTCTCCTGAGCTTTTAGACAAGCTGAAAATGCACCATTAGGTTTTAAAACTTTTTTTCCTTAGATGCTGTTAGTTAGTTAGTTAGTTTTAATCAAAATGATTTGAATGCATCTTGATTGTTTCATTGACATTAAAAAAACAAACTATGAAAAGGACAGTTTTAAGTCTTGCAGTTGCGGGCTCTATGATTATACTCGCTTCAGCATGCAATTCAACAAAAAACGCAACGGAAACCAAAGATAGTATCAGTACAACCACGGATTCCACGATAAAGACAACAGATACCTCTAAAAAGGTAGTCGACACAATGAAGACTACGCCTCCGGATACTACAAAAAAGATGTAGCTCTGCTCTTCAAAGCTTCCCGGAAAATCGGGGGAGCTTTTTTTATATTTAATTTGTGGCATTATTTGATTTTGTTTGTACTTTCAAAAAACCAAATCAAACCGTAATGAATGCCTTGAAGCAGAATAAAAACTTATTTTTTCTAATCCTTGTAGCCTCACTTGGCTATTTTGTTGATATTTATGACCTGCTTTTGTTTTTGATCATAAAAAACAAAAGTCTTACTTCTCTTGGAGTTAGCCCGGATAAACTCACAGACACTGGCTTTAATCTGATGAACTGGCAGATGGCTGGTTTACTTATTGGAGGAATTCTTTGGGGCATTCTGGGCGATAAAAAGGGGCGGCTGTCCGTACTCTTCGGTTCCATTTTAATGTATTCTATAGCCAATATTGCCAATGGTTTTGTAACCTCAATACCGATGTATGCCTTTTTCAGATTTATTGCAGGTGTAGGTTTAGCTGGTGAATTGGGCGCTGGAATCACGCTGGTTAGTGAGAGCATGAGCAAGGAGAAAAGAGGATACGGTACGATGCTTGTTGCAGGTATCGGTCTTATGGGGGCAGTTGCAGCTTACCTTGTTGGTGATTTCTTTGAATGGCGAACTGCGTTTTTCGTAGGTGGAGGACTCGGCATTATTTTACTCTTGCTCCGAATCGGTGTATTTGAGTCTGGTTTATTTGAAAATATGGCTAAAAAAGACGTATCCAAGGGTAATTTCCTTATGCTTTTTACCAGGAAACGTTTTTTTAAATATTTGAACTGTATTTTAATTGCAGTGCCTTTATGGTTCGTTGTTGGAATTTTAGTAGGCGCAGCTCCTGATTTTGGAAAAGCGCTGCATGCCAAAGATGTCCTGGACAATGGAAAGGGGGTAATGTTCACTTACATAGGCATATCACTGGGTGATTTTTTGGCCGGAGCCCTGAGCCAGATCTTTAAGAACAGAAGAAAAATTGTATTCGTATTCCTGACATTAACCTTTCTGTCCATCATGTTTTTCTTGTTTAATACCGGATGGACTGCAACCAATTTCTATATTTTATGTGTTTTCTTTGGAATTTTCACTGGCTACTGGGTTGTTTTTGTAACCATTTCTGCCGAACAATTTGGTACAAATCTGCGCGCTACTGTAACTACAAGTGTCCCTAATATGGTCCGTGGTTCTTTAATTTTGGTCAGCATGTTGTTTCAATGGTTAAGAGGGAACCTGGGTATTATCAATGCGGCAGTTTGTGTAGCTGTAATTACAGTTGGTCTTGCCTATATTGCTTTATATAATTTGGATGAAACCTTTGGAAGAGATCTTAATTTTGTAGAGGAATAGTGTCAAAAAAATGTACTATCTGCAATTTTAAAGCCATTTAGCGCTCTATTAAGGTTAACTTTGACTATGATTTTTAAAGAAGAGATTGTATCCAGATATAAACAAATTCAGGACGAAATTTGTCTTGCACTTGAACAGGCGGACGGGGCATCCAAATTTGAAGAAGAGATCTGGAACAGGGAAGGTGGCGGCGGTGGCCGTACAAGAATCCTCCAGAATGGAAATGTGATTGAAAAGGGTGGTGTTAACTTCTCTGCTGTCCATGGCAAATTGCCTGATGCGGTAAAAAAGGCTTTCAACGTTCAGAATGATGAATTTTTCGCTACCGGTGTATCCATTGTAATGCACCCTAAGAATCCTTTTGTGCCGATTATACATATGAATATCCGCTATTTTGAGATGGATGAACAAACCAGATGGTTTGGTGGAGGAATTGATCTGACACCTCATTATGTTATTGATACAGATGCGAGATATTTTCATCATTTGCTGAAACAAACCTGTGATCGTTTTGATCCATCTTTTTATAGCAAGTTTAAACAACAGGCTGACGACTATTTTTTCATTAAACATAGAGAAGAGACCAGGGGAGTTGGGGGAATTTTCTACGATCGCTTAAAACCGGAGAATACGGGGTTGTCTTTTGATGAGCTGTTAAACTTCTCTGTAGAGGTAGGAAACACTTTTGCTCCGGTCTACACGGAGCTCATTGACCGTAACCGGGATAAGGAATATACGGAACAGGAGCAGGAATTCCAGTATGTAAGAAGGAGCAGATATGCCGAATTTAACCTTGTTTATGATTCGGGTACTAAATTCGGCCTGGAAACTAACGGAAGAATAGAATCTATACTGATGAGTTTGCCTCCTTTAGCTAAATGGATCTATAACTTTCAGCCAGAAGAAAATACGCCTGAAGCTGACACTTTAAGTAAACTCAAAAAAGGCATTAACTGGGTTTAATATTTTTCCACAATACGTTTAAACGGCAATATTTTATTAAATTCGCAAGGTTATAACAATACCTTATTTAAATCGTTTTTAACGAACATTACTTTATGGCAGAAGATTTAGAAAATCAGGAAGACGACAAGATTATTAAAATTAATATAGACGAGCAGATGAAGTCTGCTTATATCGATTATTCGATGTCTGTTATTGTATCAAGAGCTTTACCTGATGTACGAGATGGATTAAAACCAGTACATCGCCGTGTTTTATACGGAATGCTCGATCTGGGGGTAACAAGCACTAAACCGCATAAGAAATCTGCACGTATCGTGGGTGAAGTACTGGGTAAGTATCACCCGCATGGTGATTCATCGGTATATTTTACGATGGTTCGTATGGCCCAGGATTGGAGCTTACGTTACCCAATGGTAGACGGACAGGGAAACTTTGGACACATAGATGGAGATTCACCGGCAGCGATGCGTTATACGGAGGCCCGTTTCTCCAAGATTGCAGAAGAAATGCTGGCCGATATCAATAAAGATACCGTAGATTTCCAGTTGAACTTTGATGATACTTTGCAGGAGCCAACTGTTTTACCAGCTAAGATTCCAAATCTGCTGGTCAATGGTTCATCTGGTATCGCTGTAGGTATGGCCACCAATATGGCGCCCCACAATTTAACTGAGGTCATTGATGGTATTGTAAATTATATAGACAATAAAGAAATCACTGTAGAAGAATTGATGAAGTTTATAAAAGCTCCGGATTTCCCTACAGGTGGTATTATTTATGGATATACTGGTGTAAAGGAGGCTTTTGAAACCGGGCGTGGCCGTATTGTAATGCGCGCTAAAGCTGAAATCGAAATGCTGAAAGACCGTGAGGTGATTATCGTAACTGAAATCCCTTATCAGGTGAATAAAGCCATGATGATTGAGCGTACAGCAGAACTGGTTGGGGAGAAAAAAATCGAAGGTATCTCTAACATCAAAGATGAATCGAATAAAGATGGTATCCGTATCGTTTACGAAATCAAACGTGATGCAAATGCTTCAATTGTATTAAATAACTTATTTAAACAAACAGCCCTGCAAACCTCATTCAGTGTAAATAACATTGCTTTGGTTAAAGGAAGACCGCAGTTATTAAATCTAAAGGATCTGATCGTGCACTTCGTAGACCACAGACATGATGTTGTGATTCGACGTACAAAATTCGAACTGGCGGAAGCAGAGAAAAGAGCACACATTCTGGAGGGCTATCTAATTGCCTTAGATCATTTAGATGAAGTGATTAAATTAATCCGTGCCTCTGAGACACCAGATGAGGCTCGCATTGGTTTAATGGAGAAATTCGGATTGAGCGACATTCAGTCACGCGCTATCCTGGATATGACCTTACGTCGTTTAACCGGACTGGAGCGTGATAAGATCAAAGATGAGTATGCTGAACTGAAAAAAACTATAGAATACTTAAAATCTATCTTAGCTGACGAAGGCTTAAGGATGCAGATCATTAAAGATGAATTGAATGAAATTCGTCAGAAATATGGTGATGAGAGAAAAACTCATATCGTCCACTCTGCTGAAGACATGAGTATGGAAGACTTCATCGAAGATGAAGATGTGGTGATTACGATATCGCATGAAGGCTACATTAAACGTACTCCAGCTACAGAATACAGAACTCAGGCCAGGGGCGGTAAAGGTTCAAAAGGAAGTGATTCCAGAAATGAAGATTTTATAGAACATTTATTGATTGCTTCCAATCCTGTCTCTTATACACATCTAAATGGGGGGGGGGGGGGGGGGGGGGGGGGGGGGGGGGGGGGGGGGGGGGGGGGGGG
>NZ_JAELTV010000375.1 GCF_016429005.1 Pedobacter sp. ASV19 | reverse complement strand
CCCCCCCCCCCCCCCCCCCCCCCCCCCCCCCCCCCCCCCCCCCCCCCCCCCCCCCCCCCCCCCCCCCCCCCCCCCCCTTTCCCGCTCCGCCGCCCACCGAGATCTACACCGGCTAACGTTCGTCGGCAGCGTCAGATGTGTATAAGAGACAGCCGCAAGTCTCTTTGAACTGAAATAGGCAGCATAATTAGCATCGTTCAGCATCTTTTTATGTCTGGAGGATACTTTAGCTACATAACGGTCTCCTGCAATCTGTGCCATCTCCTCAGCATTGGTTCCCAAAAATATCATGTCTCTTTTAAGTGTAAAGAAAAGTGCCACTGGACTCTTAGGGATAGACATTTCATAATAGCCCTGACCATTTTTTACAAAATCTTTCTTAACACCATAAGCGATCAGTTTATTGATCAGCCTATGGTCCTCGGAAGAGAACACCAGCAGGAAATCGGGCAAGGTCTCTTTCTTTGTTTTTGTCACCTCTTTAGTTTCAAAATTCTCCTCGTTGTACTCGTAAGACTTATAGGAAACTTCTTTTTGACTAAGACCGTTAAAAATGAACAGTCCATCTCCCTTGATCACCTTACTCACCGCTTCTTCATCCAGTAAAAGAGAAAACAGGTCGCTGGCCATCCCGATCTCATCTCCATAGGTCGAACCATAAAATCTTGAGATGATCTTTGGATAAGCCTCCAGATAAGCTTTAGTATCGGCTGCATAGGCCATATATCCAATAAGTTTATCCTCGTTTACATATTGGAGAAACTTTTTGTTCAGCTTTCTCTTATTGACCTTTTTAAAAATATCAGCCATATCCTGATCAAAGTGCATTGCAGTTCCAATCTTTATACTTTTGTCTTCCAGATAAAGTTTCGCCACCACACTTCCGTATCCCTTCAACATACTTTTACCGTCAAAGTAACGGTTGGAGGGCACATAGCCACCGATTAATTTATCCAGCCCGGCAATCCATACAGAAATTTCGGCATGTCCGTCAATGCTTTTTACATAGTCCTTATTGTCCAGTACAGAGTTCGATTCCCCTTTGGCTACAAAGTCATCTGCCTTTTGTTGTACACACTTAGCAATTGCTTTTTTTTTGAGTGCCAGTTGCTGTGAATAACCGTTGTCCATCTCATAAGCCGGAGCTGCAGCCGCACTGTCCGCCATTGCCACAGCTTCAGTAGGCTCCTCTTCCTCCTCCTTTATCTGAACTGGTTTTTTCTTTGCCGGTCTGGCTTTATCCTTTTTCGAATGTACTTTACCCTTTTTCTTTGCTTCTGATGTTTTTGTTTTGCCCGATTTGGCCTTCCTTACTGCAGGTTTCTGCATTTCCGTTGTGTCATAAGCTGCTGCAACTGCAACCGTATCAACAATGGTGCTGTCAATTGCCACTGTAGCTGTATCAGTAATCCCAATAGAAGTCTGTGCGGCAGGATAAAGATAAGTTGTCTTCCCTTCTCCTTTAATAAAAAACAAGGTATTTTCATTCCAGCGGGTCAGCTCTGTAGAATCTTGATTATAATAGGTTCTCCAGCTCCCCGCAGTATTGAACTTTAATCCGGAACTCGTATATAGTTCATCCAGTTTCCCGGCGTTCTTTACCTGGGCCAGCAAACAGTGGTAATTTACACTGTCATTGCCCTGATTGTAATAGTAAAAATCGGCTGATAAGTTAAAACCAAGTTCTTCCACCTGGCTCACTTTACTTTTGGTAGATCTCGAAACTTTATCCAGGATTTTTTTCCCAAGAAAGGTCTGATTAAATTCATTCGTTGACATGAGCTCCAGCATATTCTTTCCTTTAAGGGTCGCTACCACGAGCGCATCTGAGGGTATTTTACGTTGAAGATCTTGTGCTTTAAGTCTGGTTACGAGAAAAATAACGCTGAGCGTCAACGTTAATTTAGTAAGAAGATTCATGATAATAGAGTTTTAAATAGGTAGGTAAGATTTATTTTGAAAGCGTAATTTTATTAGAAATATTGGTTTTGCCATTAATCAGTCCTAGCATTCCCGTTCGAACCATCACCGCCTTTTTACTTGCAGAAACTTTTGCCAGAGGGTTTGTACAAACGGAAACCGGCACCTCAAAACGATAAATACTCGTATATGTGGCCTCTTTAAATACATTTTTCACATCCGGCTTTAGCTTGTTGTATTGAACAAGTGCTTCCTTATTGTGAGCGTAATTTCGCTCAAAAACGTGATTTGCCGGACTAAAGCTATAAGAAGAACTGCTTATGGCGTTCACTTTTAGCTTTTTGAGCACGTTTTGGCTGATGTTGTTGATATTGGATATATTGTTAAAGGAGAAACTCACGCTGGCGATAAAATTCTCCAGATCCAGTTTCCGGCTTACATTAGTAATTCCTTTTGAATTTTTCAGATAAGCAACCACCTCATCCATCTCCTTTTGGATCTTTTGCTTGGAAGGAACTTTGTAGCCATTCACACTATCCAAAAGCAGAATCGAGGCTACCTTAGTCTTGCTCTGGCTGAGGTTTACAGTGAGGTTAACTGTACCTGTCCCATTATCAGACAGATTAATTTCTTCTACAATCTGGAAGCAAGAACTGCAACAGCAAGCCACGAGCATCAGAAACAGGTACACATACCCCTTCATTGATCAATTATTTGGTCACTTTTAATAAATAAGCGCCATAGCCACTTTTCACCAAAGGCTCTGCTACTTTGTTCAGCTGCTCTTTATCGATAAAGCCCATCCTGTAAGCAACTTCTTCAATGCAACCAATTTTCAGGCCCTGGCGTTCTTCTATCACCTGTACAAACTGTCCAGCCTGCATTAATGAAGCAAAAGTTCCCGTATCCAGCCATGCTGTTCCCCTGCTTAGCACACCTACTTTCAATTTACCCTGTTCCAGGTAAACCTTATTAACGTCTGTAATCTCGTACTCGCCACGAGGTGATGGTTTAATGTTCCTGGCAATTTCAACCACACTATTGTCGTAGAAATACAATCCAGGCACAGCATAGTCAGATTTAGGAGCAACAGGCTTCTCTTCAATGGAAACCGCATTGTTCTCCTCATCAAACTCCACCACACCATAACGTTCCGGATCAGCAACCCTATAGGCAAATACGACTCCACCATCCGGATCTGAACTTCCCTGAAGCAGTTTAGCCATCCCGTCACCATAAAAGATATTGTCGCCAAGTACCAGGGCTACTTTATCCTGGCCGATAAAATCCGCACCAATTACAAATGCCTGTGCAAGACCATTGGGTTCAGCCTGAACTGCATAAGAAAACTTACAGCCTAAACGACTGCCATCGCCCAGAAGTTTCTCGAAATTTGGAAGGTCATGTGGGGTAGAAATGATCAGTATCTCTCTGATACCGGCCAGCATTAAAGTAGACAGAGGATAATAGATCATCGGTTTATCATAAACCGGCATCATTTGTTTACTCATTACTAAGGTTAAAGGGTGCAACCTTGTGCCACTTCCACCTGCTAAAATTATTCCTTTCAAAATTCGGAGTCCGTTAGTTTTATATGATTTAATTATTTATCTGCAATTATAAGCTATTTTCCAATTCTGCATACCATTCCGCACCATATTTACGGATCAACGGTCCTTTTAAAAACTGGTAAACCGGAACTTTTAATTCACGGCCAAAGGTACAGGCATCTTTACAGATACTCCACCTGTCGTAATTCAGTACGTCGAATTCTGGATAATGGGTAATTCGAATAGGGTACAAATGACAGGAAATCGGTTTTTGCCAGTCTACAAGTCCTTCTTCATAGCCCTTCTCTATGGCGCATTTGGTAATGCCATTTTCAAAAGTAACATAAGCACATTCTTTGTTACCATCTACACATGGTGTGGTCAGGTCTCCATCCTGATCGACAACAGATGTGCCATATTCCTCTATTGCTGCAATTCCTTTTGGTGCCAGCAAATGTTTGATCTTTGGATAAATTTCTTCCAGAACTGCTTTTTCAGCTTGTTCAAGCGGAGCCCCAGAATCTCCTTCTACGCAACAAATTCCTTTACATTTATTGAGGTTACACACAAAGTTTTCGCTGATCACATCCTCATGGATTAGCGTATTTTGAACTTCTATCATCTTATTCATCAATTTTAGCCAGAGGGTATTTAAGTCCCGTAGCTGATTTTAATTCCATAGTCACCGCACCAACAAGTATCTCTACCTGAGCTTTTACCGGGACGCGGTTCCCGTCATCAGTAATCCAGAGGTAAAGCCTGCTGTCTTTCCTGAAAATTCTTCCAGGCTGTATAGAAGGGCTAAATTTAAGACATCTGATCTTACCCAGCTTCGTTTTTATCACTTCCTTTCCGATATATTCAATTTTCAACTGGCTAATCCCATCCCTGTCTCTTATACACATCTGACGCTGCCGACGAACGTAAAAAAGTGTGTTTGTGGGGGGGGGGGGGGGGTGGGGGGTGGGGGGGGGGGGGGGGGGGGGGGGGGGGGGGGGGGGGGGGGGGGGGGGGGGGGGGGGGGGGGGGGGGGGGGGGGGGGGGGGGGGGGGGGGGGGGGGGGGGG
>NZ_JAELTV010000374.1 GCF_016429005.1 Pedobacter sp. ASV19 | reverse complement strand
CCCCCCCCCCCCCCCCCCCCCCCCCCCCCCCCCCCCCCCCCCCCCCCCCCCCCCCCCCCCCCCCCCCCCCCCCCCCCCCCCCCCCCCCCCCCCCCCCCTCTTTCAATCACGTTCGTCGGCAGCGTCAGATGTGTATAAGAGACAGGAAGTATAAAGCGCCGGTGCAACCGGCGCTAATTTCATTGCATAGCCAGTTAAATCATAATTTGGTAATTTATTATCATCCTCGAGATAAGAACCTGAAAACTGAATTTTAAACTTAGTGTTTCTAGAGATACTGTTAATATTAAAATGCAGTGAACTCTTTACATCATCAAAATTACCTGGGAAAACGTTTCCCTCTTTATGGTAGCCTGCTCCGACCAAAAATGTTGTTAAGTCACTTCCACCAGAAATAGATGCTTGCAAATCATGATATTGCGCAGTACCTCCAATTAATTGCTTTTGCCAATCTGTATATCTACTGGTATCCCACAAACTCAAATCTGGGTATGTATAGGCTTTATAGAATTCTGTATTATAAGGTGGTTGATTTAAATCAATGTTGTCATTTTTATAAGCTTCTTTTCGCATTTCTACATACTGCTGGCTATTCATCAGATCCAACTTCCTCATAACTTTTCCCCATCCACTTTGCAAATTTGCATCTACCTTAATGTCTCCTGGTTTTCCCTTTTTTGTAGTAATCAATATTGCTCCGTTGGCTGCACGTGAACCATAGATTGCGGTTGCATCTGCATCTTTCAATACATCAAGACTTTCAATATCAGCAGGATTAATAAAATTTAAGGGATTACCATATTGGGTACCAGTGGTTCCTCCAGATTGCCCTAAAATGGAATTTCCCCCTGGCAACAGTTGAGAAGTAAATGGGATTCCATCAACCACATATAATGGGTCATTTCCATTAGCAATACTATTCGTTCCCTGTATCCTTACCTTCACTCCCGTCCCCGCAAAACCAGTTGCCTGTTCAATAAACAATCCCGGAACCCTGCCCTGTAATGCCAACAAAGGATTATTTACCGGCTGCTTTTCTATTACATCCGCCTTAATTGTCGTCACATTCCCTGTGCTCAACCTCTGTGTCGTAGTTCCATAAGCAATCACCTGAACCTCATCCAGCTTCGACAAACTTTGCTCCAGCACCAAATTCCCCATATTCGCCGAAGCATTCACTTCCTTTGGCAGATACCCAATAAAACTCACCACCAGCACAGCGCCCTCTTCCACTCCCCTCAAAAAAAACCTTCCCTTCTCATCTGTACTCACAGCCTTTCCTGTCGCTTTCACCTTCACGCTCGCGCCCGGAAGCGGACGATTCTCCGAATCCACCACACGGCCATTAGCGTCAATGCTAGCCCAGCGCTTAGCCAGGCGGTCCAGAAAGGTAGGTTCCTTCTCTTTTATAAGTATGGTTGTTTCATCTATCTCATAGGTTAAAGGTTGATTTTTCAATAAGGTTTCCATCACTTCTTTCAATTCTGCTCCCTTGAAATCTACATTGATGGTTTTGGTTTTATCCAGGATCTGATCGGAATATAAAATCTTATATCCTGTCTGTTTGATGATCTCTTTAAAGACCAGGCCATAGGTCGCATCTTTCTTCGCATAAGTAAACTTCTGCGCAAAAGTGGCGGCACTAACCTGCAGCAGGCAGGTGGTCATGATAATTATGATCAGTTTCATAATTAATAATAGTTTTGGCGGCAGCCACAGGCGTAGCATACCTAGGTTAAAAGCATTTAAATTCATACTTTCGTGTTGTTTGGGTTAATACGTTAAATGATCTCAGAATTTGTTTTTTGGGTTAACTCAGATACACTGCCATGGAGGTGCTCGAATCCCTTCATGGCTTTTTATCTTCTAAACCTGGTCGTATTAACTTCCTTTGCCTTTAATCTTTTTCATTTTTTTTGTCGGTTAATATTAGTTGATATGGTTATTTAAGGGCTGGTTAGGCCCGGATTTGATGATTCTATTCTACTTTCACGGTATTACCATCTATCGTGAATTTTATTTTACTGGTTTTTTGCAGCATTCTTAATACACTGGATACATTATCTGCCCGTGATACGACGCCACTAAAAGTGGTATTGTTTTTATCGGTATTAGTGTATATAATGGTGACGTTGTACCACCGCGCTACCCTACGAAGGATACTTGGTAAGGGTTCGCTTTCAAAAATGAACTGCCCGTTCTTCCAGTCCACAGCGAGTGCAGGGTCTACTTGTTTTACTGCTATCTTACCGTTAACCAGCACAGACTGTTCATTAGGTTTGAGCACCAGGCCATTAATACGGTCGTCATTGCGCCCCTTCGCCTCATCCCGACCATTTGCGTCATCTCGACCCTTTGCGTCATCTCGACGATAGGAGAGATCTCTCGTCGCTGCGCTTCCCTCGAGAAGACGAACGGCTACACTCCCCTCAAGCAAAGTGGTTTTAGTACCCGGTTCATCACTATAACTGTTAATGTTAAAGTGTGTTCCCAATACAGTAACTTCCTGATTTTTGGATTTCACCACAAAAGGTTGGAGTTTATTCTTAAATATTTCAAAGTAGGCTTCGCCACTAAGTTCAACCACCCGCTGCCCACACCCATTAAAGCTCACAGGATAAATCAATTTAGAAGCGGCGTTGAGCCATACTTTGGATCCGTCAGGGAGCCGGATCTGATATTGCCCCCCACGGGGCGTTTCGATTGTGTTAAGAGCATTCGAATATTTCACCCTATCGCTGCTAGCCCCCACGCTACCTCTCGCCCCTCCGGGGGGAGATGCCGCAGGCAGAGAGGGGTCTTTCACCGTATATATCACCTGCCCATCGGCGGTTTTGGTTATCTCCACTCCTGCTTCTTTGGCAAGTTCGCCATTGGCAGCATCAGTTAGAGACAGGCGCTTACCATTAGATAAAACTAAGTAAGCTTTATTGCCTCCGGGTTTGATGTCGTTAGCGAGGTCTCTCGTCGCTGCGGCTCCCTCGAGATGACGAAGTGTGTTAGTATAGCGGCTATAAAAGAACAGGCCCAAGCCCACAACCAAAAGAACAGCTGCTGCCGCAGCGATACGTGACCATAAGCGTCTTGCTCTACCTGCAGAAAAACTTCCGATTTCAGCTTCGATAGCACCACGCATTTCTTCGCTGGCTGCCTCAATATCAAACTGAGAAGGAAGTTTGGTCTTACCATCCAAATACTTAAGAAAATAAGTGTCTACCAATTGCTTTTCTTCCGAACTGCAGTTGCCGTCGATATACTTTGCAATGAGTTGTTCTGCTTCTGATCTGGTCATCATATCTTAAGAATTTAATCCCCTTTAAATACATGTCCGTTCAACTTTACAAAAATCCCGAGATTTTTTATTTTTTTTTCAATACTGCTGATTTACAGATTAGAGTAGCGCTAAGTTTATTCAACCATGCCTCTTATCATAGCGCTTTTTCATAACAATAGAAATCTCCTTTTCTGAATGTAACCATTCCTCTTTTTCTGTAACCATTATTTTCATACAAACTGAGAGCAGAAGGGTTCCCGGAAAATGCATCTAATCTTATAGATGTATACCCATTATTAACCGCAAACTGCTCTGAAAATTGAAGCAATTCTTTTGCAATTCCCCGTCGTTGAAATTTAGGGCGTACACACAACCTGTGCATCACCAAAGGACTTTCATGATCTGATTCCCATTCAACACTTGAATATTCCGCAGATTGATTCTTATCCAGAACCACAATTCCAGCCAATTCCAGGTTTTCAAAAACACCAAACATTGCTTCTGCATGTATATCATCGAATAGGATCTTATAATTTGGATAAACATCATCCCATTGCGCTATTTCATTATTTTCCATCTCAGAAATAACCTCTTTGATTACGCACATGACTTCATTAATATCGTGCGGGTTTATTTTTAATATATTTTTCATTTCAATACAACCAAAATACCACGATCAGGCTCAAACCAACTTTTAACCTCAGAGTCTTAACAGCACTGCTCATTAAGTTCCGAACCGTCTTTTCCGACAGGTTCATTTCAGCAGCAATTTCTTCTGTAGATTTAAATTCAAATCTGCTCATCCTGAAAATACGGGCCATCTTTTCCGGAAGTGCATTTACATGCTGCTCTACCTCTGCCATCAGTTCCTTATCCAGAATATAAAGATCCGTAGCCGCAATACCCTCCTGCATAACGTTTAAAAAATCCTCAGCATATTCCGTTCTTACTTTACGGTGAGCCACCAGCTTCAAAAACTTATACCGCACTGCCGTATACAGATACGACGATAAGGAGGATGAAAAGACAACACGTTCTCTTTTTTCCCAAAGTGAAATAAACAGTTCCTGTACCATATCCTTCGCATCATTCTCCTCTCCATTGGTAATCCGAAAAGCATAAACATACAGCAAGGCGTTATAACGGCTATAAATCTCATTAAACGCAGCCTTATCCCCCTCCTTAAGCAAAGCAGTTAATTCAACATCAGAAAGTTTATTGTACATCCTCATCGTTACATATTGCTATGGCAAAGCCGGTTACTAAATAAACGCACAGGT
>NZ_JAELTV010000373.1 GCF_016429005.1 Pedobacter sp. ASV19 | reverse complement strand
CCCCCCCCCCCCCCCCCCCCCCCCCCCCCCCCCCCCCCCCCCCCCCCCCCCCCCCCCCCCCCCCCCCCCCCCCCCCCCCCCCCCCCCCCCCCCCCCCCCCCCCCCCCCCCCCCCCCCCCCCTTTTTCCTGCTCCGGCGCCCACCGAGATCTACACCGGCTAACGTTCGTCGGCAGCGTCAGATGTGTATAAGAGACAGGTTTTCTCCTTACCATTAATGACCATATAAATTTCTGCCAGATACCCTCTAAAATCTGCCTGTGGAGCTTTCCAGGTCCAGTTTTTTGTGGTAAGACGCCTTCTATCAACAAGCTTATCCAGATGAAAATACCTGACCGATGCATTAACTGGCATTTGTCCTTCAAAAGCAAACCGGATAGTCTCACCTGGCTGATAAGAAGATTTATCTGTAGAAACAGATAAATCCATTTGTAACAAAATCCGATCTTTCTGCTGCCCAAACGTGGTAGCAGCGAATAAAAAACAGAAAAACAAAATGCTTATTTCCTTACCTTTCATAATCTATATTTTAATATTCAATTACAATCATATCCCAATAGTGAAGCACGGGCACATTAAATGTAATATTTGTTCCTATCGAGGTGAATTTCAATTCCTGAGATGCTCCTCCATTAAAATCGGGTGATGCAAACCACACTTTTTTAACCGTTTTTACTGATTTGAAATTTAAACGGACATTATTTAAACGAACAGGTGCAGTTTGCTTTCCTGCATTATCTCTCCACTCCAGACTTTGAGCATTGTTAAAATTCAGTAAATGGATAACTTGCTGCTGTCCAAGATCTTTCCCAATTACCGATACCTGCCCGGTCTGAGGCGGCCAGTTATTCAACACCATTTGATTGTCGCCGGCAGAAATGGCCGGAGTATTAAAGGTTCCGCCATCCCGCAGCAGGTTCTGATAAGCCACGGCAAAATCATAGTAGCAGACCATTGCCTGCTGAAGATCGGAACGCATCTCCAGATTATTATTTGGAAAGTATTCCTTCCCCAGCATATGTTCTCCAAGTTCCAGATGTGCACCACCAAAGGCAAAGATGACTGCATCGGTCAGGATCACCCCGGGCGTATTGAAATAACCTTTATTATCTGCCATCTGGTAATTCATATAGGCAGCCAGAACTGTTTTTTTACGGTTGTTGGTTAAATCGTCATTTGCTCTGATCAGGCCGGCCAGTTTAGTATAGGTTTCATTCCCTTCCCAGACTTCAGTATATAAAAAGTCTACCGGCGAGCCGGCGATACCGGTCTGGCCATATTGGTTAACGGCATTCATCACGAGTCTCTTTCCGGGGCTATTTTTTTGCATGGCTGCAATAAAGACTGGATAGGTTTGCTCCAGATTGATATAATTACCCGAATAATCGTACAAATTCTTTCCCCGGTTTCCCAACTGGTCAATTTGAAAGCCGTCAAAAGGATAAACAGCATAAGCATCGTTGGTTTTTCCAGCAATATAATTTTGCCACTCTGTATTACCGGGATTGGTTAAATAAATATCACTCTTAAAAAATGGCTGAGGCAAAGGGTGCTTATCTTTCGTAGTATGGTTTTGATCTGTAAACAAATACCATTGATCTGGAACCCCGTCTGCAGCTGCATCATTTAAAGCGCCAAAAGCCAGGTTATAAGAAAGCGTTTTCATATTATACTGCTGGGCAAGGCTAATATACCCCTTAACAGTACTCATATAATTATCCCGGTTGGCAATATCCTTCCAGTTGGCATCGGGTTTACTCACCGTTCCGGCCAGAGGCATTTGATGTTTGAATCCCCAATCCTGAAACTGAATCCAGTTCATATGGTATCGGTTCAGGCTTTTCATTATGCTTCCCATATTTTGCGGACTCATTTGTCCATAACTCGAAAGGAAACCATTCCTGGGAAACTTTGCCGGGTCAGAAGAAACATCAATTGCAATGGTACCATAAATTTTTTCTGCATTATTCTCCGTACCATACAATTCCGCAAGATAGCCTTTAAAATCAGCCTGAGGCGCATTCCAAGTCCAGTTAAGACCCGTTATCACCGCATCATGGACTACATTCCCTAATAACTTATAACGCACCTTAGTTCCTGCAGGCAATGGTTTATCCAGGGTAAAAACCACATTACTTCCAGGCATATAAATGGCTTTATCCGTGTAAACATTAGCCAGCGAAGATAACGCCGTACCACCATTCCCCGTTAAAGTATTATTGACAATTTTATCCTTTTTACAAGCACTCAGCAGTAAAATAAACAGGCCAACAGATAATATCTTTTTCATCATATTTTTATATTGCACCCTTCTATTGTTTAGCAATCGTAATTTTTAATGCCCTCAGATCCAGATTAACCTTATAAGTACCGGCTGTTGTAATTTTCCATTTATAATCTGGCTCTCCGGCACTGAGCTGCACCCGGGTATCCGAGAGATCCGGAGATCCGGTTACGGGTCTGTAAAATGGAGCATCCCAACTGCCTTTAGCTGTAGGGATTTTGAATTCTCCAGCATTCAAGGCACCGCTGTAACTAAATAAGTAAGGATCATTACTATTCTGGAGCATAGGACTTGGACTATCGATATTCCATCCTGCGGGAGTGGCATCACCTACCAGCCAAAGCTGCGAATATGGAGGCGGGAGTTCCTTGGCATAAGGAGTTACCGTCAGGGTAATTACATTAGAATAGAACGGCATTACCGCTCCATCAGAAGTCGCTGTAACGATCCTCAATTCTATTGGGCTGGCCACCTCAACCGGCAGCGTGCTCATCAGATAATTAAAACTCATATGTGAATAAGCAAAATGACTGATATCCTTCCCCAATATAGCCTGGGCAGCATTTGCAAAATTATTACCCTTTCGGTCCCACTGCAGAAAATAGGTCAGTGCGCCTTGCGTTCCTTGTACTGTAGCCAGGCTCCAGCTAAAAGTTATCGCCTCCTTTTCTGCATCCTCTCTATGAAGTACTATATTTTGAACTGAGGACTTCAGTTCGGGTGTATTTGTTATTTCTGCCCCTTGTTTGTCTTTCTTGCAGGAACTGAACACAAAGAATAACAATCCTGCAAGCCACAGAAATCTATATTCTCTAAAATTTTGATCTAAAATTCTCATTTTTACCTTTATTATAAGTTGTTAAGTAAACCCGGGTATCTCAACCCGAGATTCTCATAGATCCGTACGTGAAGGTCTCCCTTCATACGGCTCTTATTATCCAACCATTGACTTCGTGTCAAGCATCCCGCGTGCGAAGGTTGGACTTGGATTTCTCTGTTAGTTCCCATTTCCTAAAATGGTTTTGAACCAAACTCCCAGTGTGAGAATAAGGCTGGTTGTCTAACTGATATCCCTTTAAGCCACATGATGGCTTTTAGCAAGCTCGTTCGGAGCTTCTTGTACTTGCGACGTACCCAGCGGGCAATCATTCGATTTACATTTTGCATAAAGTCCTTTAATTCTGTTCGGTAAAACTTACCGTAGTAATTGATCCAGCCTCTTAAAACAGGATTAATAGCTTTCGCTATATCCTCGATCTGTACATCTGATGCCCGAAGTATCGTCCAGCTTTTCATCTTCTCAGTCATAGACTGTTTCGATTTCCTGCTTACTGCAGGCAGCCAGTTGCTGAAAGTTTCCTTACGGCCACTGTGTTGGGCTTGTCTTGGCCTGAATGTATGGCCAAGAAAGTCGAACTCGCCGTAGGGTTCAAACTTCCTTCTTCTATTGCTGTCCTTGCAGTACACTATCTTCGTTTTCTCGGGATGCATTTCCAATCCACACTCCTGCATTCTTTCTGCTAATAATTGCAGTACCCTTTCAGCCTTTGGCCTACTTGCGCAATGGATCACGCTATCATCTGCGTAACGTTCAAACGGGCAGTCAGGATGGTTCCTGCTTAGCCATACGTCCATTACATAGTGCAAATAGAGGTTAGCCAGTAGTGGTCCGATTACCGATCCTTGCGGAACGCCTTTCGTTCTTGCCTCTATGGTTCCATCCTCCAGTTGCAAGGGAGCAACTAACCATCTCTCAATGTATAGCAGCACCCATTTGATCTCGGTGTGCCTCCTAACTGCTTTCATTAGCAGGTCATGCGGAATGTTCTCAAAGTAGCCACGGATATCCATGTCTATCACCCAGTCAAATTTCCAGCAACGCTTACGGGCTTGCTCTAAGGCCTGATGGGCTGACTTGTTTGGACGGTAGCCGTAACTGTCGTCATGGAAGACCTTGTCCATATCCTTTTCCAGCAGGTCTTTTACTACGGTCTGACCCACTCGGTCTACTATAGTAGGAATACCCAGTGGCCTTTTACCGCCACCTTTCTTTGGGATTTCAACCAACTTCACGGCACAGGGCATGTAACTGCCGGAACTCATCTGATTCCACAGCTTGTACAGATGGTGCGCTTTGTCTGGCTCAAAGTCTTGTAAACTCATCTGATCCACGCCTCCGCTTCCCTTGTTGGCTTTAACCTTGTTGTAAGCATTCATTACTTCTAGTTTTCCAATTGTAAATGGTTTTGTTTTCTTCATTTCTGTACCTCCTGCTGTTAAGCAGTTTCCTTCTATGTTTTCTAAAACTTGAATAATAC
>NZ_JAELTV010000372.1 GCF_016429005.1 Pedobacter sp. ASV19 | reverse complement strand
CGCGACCCCCGACATCTACACCGGCTAACGTTCGTCGGCAGCGTCAGATGTGTATAAGAGACAGCAATACTTTTCCTTTTTATTGGTTTCGAACTACTGATCATCAAAAACATCACGGTCTATTGGCAAATCGGTTTAATATCTATTGCTATTGTATTATTTGCCCGCTTTATCTCCATATATATCCCTGTACTACTCATACCTTTTAAAAACAAATTCAGCAACGGAACTATAAAAGTACTGGTTTGGGGTGGCTTGAGAGGTGGCGTGTCCATTGCCCTTGTACTTTCCATGGATGAAGGTCCCTATAAAGCCACTCTCGTTGCGGTTACCTATTTTGTTGTCGTGTTTTCAATTATTGTACAGGGTTTATCGGTAGGAAAAGTTGCGACTAGAGTTCTGTCTCAGGAAGAGATTTAGACCTCAACCTTGAGATGACCAACATAACAACTACAGAAAGCAGAATTAGAATCAGGTAACTTAGGCTTAGGTTTCTTTCATCTTTAGCTGGAACAATATTTACAATTCCGTAGCTTAAAAAAGAAACAATAACATAAGTAATACCACCAGTTAGACCACCTGCGATCCCAGCATTTTTTGGAAACTTTCCAAGACAAAAAGTAAAGTAATTATTAAAGGTATACCCTGCTCCAATATGAATAATAAAAGCAAAAAATATCAGTGAAAACAAGTTTGTAACGAACTGTAGGCTGAACAACATCACGCAAACAAAAACAACCTGCAATACCAGGTTTACTACAAGTCGCTTAAAAAATGGGCGGTTGATGGTTGCCTTACCTATGAAACCTCCAACCATCCAGGCAAAACCAAGTACAAGTGAGCTGTATCCCGCTATAACTGGTGAAAGATTCAGGTGATGCTCTATAATAAATGGGCCTGTCATGTTGTAAATCATAACCATACAATATGCCAGACCCAGCATCACAATACCAAGAGTAAAGCTGGCTGTTGTAATCATTGTACTATAAATATTTACAATTTTTTTAAAATTAAACTCCGTAAAATGCACCAGAGTTTCTCCGCTATAGACCAGTTCCAATACCGCAAATACGGCAGCGAGTCCAGCCAGGAAGTAGAAATTGGATTCCCAACCAAACAGATTTTGCAAGTAGCCTCCTATAAAAGGGGCTACAATTGGGCCCGTTGACCAGATAATGGAAAAAAGACTTAAATAATGTTTGAGTTGATCGCCAGTAAATAAATCTACAAAGTAGGCCCGCTTAGCCACAACAATAGCTCCTACGGTTAGTCCATGAATAATTCTCATCAAATAAATTAAATATATATGATGTGTAGTTGCGACAACAATACTTGCTAAAGCAAAAATGACTAATGAAACCAGACTTACCCGATATCTTCCAAAACTATCCAGTACACTACCAATAAATAATTGAGAAATGCCGTAACTTATTAAAAACAAACTTAAAGTAAGTTGAACCTCAATACTACTTACCTGCATTTTAGCAGCCATTGTTGGAAGAGAGGGAATATAGATATCTGTTGCAAAACCTGATAAAGGAAGCAGTGCAAAAGCCAAAACGGTTGCTACACCTCTATTTTTTTCTTTCATAAACACCGCAAAACTACGATTTTAATCTCCTAAGTAGTTTATGAAATTCAAACATATGATTATGCCATTCAAAGGACAAAATCAAACAGAACAGACAATCAGCACTATAATCACAATTTATTACAAAAAAGACTATTGATAATCAACGATCAAGCCTCAGGCTTTATAGCACCACAGTACCTCATCGCTTAAAAAGCGAACTACCTGCTTTTGGTTTAACCGAAAAATAACGCAGGAAAACCCATAGTCATCACTTTCTATTTCCAGAACTTCACCCAAATTTATAATCCGGTCTGTCGGTTCAATTTCAGCAATGTGTTTTTTTACAATTTGTTCGTTTATGGTTATGGTTGTATTCAACATAGAGCATTAAATCTAATTTAACAATAGGCTACTTATCTTACTAAATAGCAAGTCAGGCTAACTCAACGTAAAATTACATATTCAAAACTATTTATCAACAACTATTTTACACAACATCTTCATAATGAACACTATTATTCCTCGACCCTCCTTTTCGGGTTTCTTTATTTAGAATAAACTGGAATTACTTATCAAACTACATTTAAAGTTCAGGACATACAGAATGTATTCGGTATGTCCTGAACGATTTATCATCTTTTGTTCTGAGGCATACCAGAATAGGCCAATACATCTTCCGGGATGCTCAAAGCATATCGATAATCATTGGCAGGTAACTCATAATTTTTCTCTTCAAGCCTTCGCTTAAGTACAATTCCAGCTCCTTGTCTGTTTAAGCGTTTTACATCCATCCATCTAAGCCCTCTCATTATTAACTCCTTTCTGCGTTCAATAAGGATAATATCCAAAAGCTCTTTAGGATTTTCGTTGACGATCTGCTTCAGTGTACCAGTTTTCCATCTTTTAAGTAACAAAGCATTCAAATCGGATAAAGCGCCCTTTGCGTCACCCTTTCTAACCCGACATTCCGCACGCATCAAATAGACTTCATCTGTTGCAATTCCTCCGAAGATACTTAGACTATAGTTTCCTTTAAAGCAAAATGTATTTTCCGCTATTTTCCTGAAAAAGGCTGATTTACGAAGGTCATTGTCATCATATGAGCTATATAAGTTATAATCAACTTTTGCTCTGCTTTGAGAAAGCATCATATGATTCTGAAAGCTATCAAAGCAAACTTCTTTATTAAACCTGGGAAAAGGTGCTCTTAAATCTACATTAATATCCTTATTATAATCCAATAACCCGTTGCGTTTCTGCAAATACAAATCAGTATATTTAAGACAGTTACCATAATCCCCCATAGAAAGATAGACTCTTGCCAAAAGCCCCCAGACCGCTGGTTTTGACGCCCTTGTCTTCGCCAATGGCTCATCAGAAAGTAAAGAACCAGCTAAAATCAAATCTTCGGTAACTTGCCTGTAACAATCCGAAACAGAAGCACGAAAAGAAGGAACATTAAAATCCTGGCTTGACCTTAAAGGAACTCCAAGATCCAAGTCTGCGGTAGCCGGATCGTAAGCCGGAGCCCAGGTTAATGTGGCTGAAAAAAACTGTTTAGCCCGAATGAATAAAGCCTGGCCTTTTACATTTTCCCATTGCCTTTGGTTAGATGGGGTTCTTTCTATTTTACTTAAATTATCCAATACCACGTTCGTACTGAAAACAATTCTGTAGGTTGAGCTCCAATCATTAGTAGTAGTTCTGAAAATGCGGTCATTTTGCCAGGTATACATTCTCCTATACTCTTCATATGGAAGAGATTCCAAATCCGAACGGTTTAGATAATAGTCATCAGAACTGATCTCTCCTGCCGAAATATCCAATGAATTAATGATTCCTTCATCATCCAGCAAAGCTTGAAGATCTTCAAGACTAGAAGGGACAGTCAGCGACTGCAGTGGTTTTGGATCGAGGAACTTTTTACATCCTGTAAAGACACCTAATACCAATAACACGCACATTATATACTTTTTCATATTTTTAAATTTTAAAGATCTACAAGCCAACACGCAAGCCAATTGAAATCGTTTTAGACGGGGCCAAATTCTGACCAGAAGCATAATCCGGGTCGAGTCCTTTTTTATTAGCCCGCCAAAGCACTCCTATATTACTTAGGCTGGCATAGAACTGAAGACTTTTACACGCCAATTTTTTTAGCACACGTTCATCAAACTCGTAGCCTGCGGTAATATACTGCAAGCGGATGTGGTCGCCTTTTTCAACATTGATCTCTGCACCATTATAAAACAAATCCCGGTTGTTATCAGCCGGATATATCAACGATGGCACATTCGTAAAACGCTCATCCCCAGACTTCTGCCAACGGCTTGCAAACTCAGAATTCCCTTGTCTCAATTCAAATAACCTGCTATAGCTTAAAGAAGGTCTCCTAAAATAATAGCCAAACTTATACATCACTCTTATTGATAAAGAAAACCCTTTCCAAGAAAAATCATTTCCTATCGAACCAAACAGCGTAGGCATTACCGAACCATGATAAACCAAATCAGACAATTTTGTTGAGTCGCCATAAATAGCCGCATAATTCTTACTTACATGACCGTTTATATATCCGAGCGGGTCTCCTGTAACAGGATCCAGTCCCTTCCATTTGAATGAAAACATCGCATATACAGGCTTACCTACCAAAGCTGAAATTAAAGGAGAACTTGAAATATAATCGCTGCCTCTCGGTGTCTTTTGATCATACGCCGTCACTTTTCCTGTATTGGTGCTGAAGTTTAACACCGTATTCCAGCGAATGCCCCCTTTCAGATTTTGGGAATTCAAATTGACATCGATACCGCTGCCGATCATACTGGCCACATTTTTTGTCAGTCCACTGGTAATTCCTGTTGTATAATCAATTCGGGCAGCCCCAAAAAGATCAGTTCCTTTTTTCTGATAATACTCTATACTTCCCTTTACCCTGCCATTCTTGGTTTCAAAATCAAGGCCTAAGTTAATCGTACGGATCTTTTCCCACTTCAATTCCGGGTTACCATATCTACTTACATCTGTCTCTTATACACATCTCCGAGCCCAC
>NZ_JAELTV010000371.1 GCF_016429005.1 Pedobacter sp. ASV19 | reverse complement strand
CCATCAGATCATCAACGAACTTTGCACGATCAATGAACTCGCCCCGCAAGAGTTACTAAGCTCTTACACAGAAGTTAAAGATGATGAGCTCATCAAAGAACTGCAGATTGAACTGAACAACCGGATTTTTAACTTCATTCCAATTCTGCAACGTACCGCAGCCACTTCAGCACAAAACTTCGAGTTTGATTTTTGTAGTCCCAATAACATTGAAGCTTTTTATACTGCTGAAACTTACCAGCTGAAAGAAAAGGGCGAAGATAAACACGAAACCTTTGCAACTCTCTTCGATAAAGATGGTATCTTCAAAACGGTAGTGCTCAGGGCTTACGAAATATGTGGAAATAACGAAAATGCCATCCTGTTCTACTTGCGTGGAGTTAGGGTTCTCTGCTACCGGGGAACCAAGATCGTGACATCGAGTGCCTTCCTTTTCCATCTCAACGCTGAATTTAACTATAATGGAACACCTATATTTTTAATCGACACCAAGTGGTACCGGCTCAAAGATGCCTTTGTTAAGAGCCTCGAACATCAGACAGCAACTATTTTTAAAACGACCAAATTAACCAGTGGAATATTGGAGTATCCATGGAATTTGAAACCGCAAAGCACTCTCCTTATAGACGAGGGGGATTACAATATGCAATATGATGGCAAGCCCGGCTATTTCGTTCTTGACACCATCACTCCGGATGGAGTGGAACTGTGCGACATTGTTTATTTCACAGACAATGAACTCTACCTGATACACATTAAACACAGCTTTACTGCAAGGGTAAGAGAATTAACCAACCAGATTCTAATCAGTGCACGAAGAATATCTGAGGCCGTTGCGAGTAAAAACCAAGCATTTTTTGACAAGGTGTACACCAGTGTATGCAGTAAAGGGAGAGCTACTAACAATTTATCCAGCACCGAGTTTGCAAATCTTTTTTATAACAAAACCCTGGTATATGTTTTTGCTACAGCCTCTCAATTCAGTGACGACCCGCTCATCTCAGAGGAAATTGAAAGATATACATCCAATATAGCTCGATTCTCACTTACTACGTGCTCTAGCGAGATCAGAACTAGGTACGGCGATTTTAAGACGTGTCAAATCAGGCGAAATGAAGATCTGATTATACTAGATATACTGGAGGACATACACACTGAATCTATCTCGCTGAGCTAACAACAGCAAGAAATTTCTGAACTACTGCCTAATCCTTATCTGGAAGTATATTTTTAACTTAAACTTTCGGAAGTCAAAAGGTTATTAAAACTCTCGCCTGCCTAACGAAAGCAAAAACCTGCGAAGTAAATTGAACAATGAAACCTAAATCCCACACTCTCCTGGAAGTTTATCAATATTTTAAGAAATATCAACTTTCCGACAGCCTCTATTTAATAGGAGCTGTCAATGCAGCTCTCAAATATGGCCCAAATCATTTACAAACAAAAGATATACCTGAAGAAGTCGGCATCTGGCTCGGCCGTGCTACTCAACCAGGAATGAGATTTAACATTTACACAAGTGCAACACGCCTGGCAAGGTTGCTTTTGCTTTCGGGCACCAACGACTACCGCGGAATACCACTGTCATTATCAGACAATTCACTTCCTATTGCCATTGACGTAGCTGGAGATTGCTATGATCCTGAATTAGAGGATCAGTTAAAAAATGCTTCATCTCATTTAACGAATAATATTCTAGGAAGGATTGGGCAAATCCAGTTTCCATTACAAGGTAACAGATTAACTCTTCTTGGAAGGGCAATGTTGTTATTTGAAATACTTCCACAATCCGTACCGGGAAGCTATTCAATTGATCAAAAGCTGACAGATTATTTCAATATCAGCGTTATGGAGTTTATTGCCACAGGTTTGGCCTTATGGCTCAAATGTGATGGGTCGATCGATTACAATCTTGAAATAGACAGCAATTTGGATAAATATGTCAATGATGGTACACAACAAGCATTTTTAAAACTATCATCAGGTACTGCTGAAGACTATAAAAGAATCATTCGGGGTGAAAACTGGAAAGTCCCAAACAAACTTTTTGACACCTATTTCCTGGAGCCATTACTACAAATGCCAGCGATCCAAGTAGAATATTCTTCCACACTTAAAAAAGGGACATACGTGGTTCCTCAATCTAAATATCTGTTGGATAGAGCCAGCACAGGCATTTTTCACCTTTTGGCGAACAAAGAACAAATGTTAGGTCAGGCAGCCGGCAAAATGAAAGAAAATGCTTTTAGAGTTTACTTCGGCGATATCTATCGTGCTTATGTTAAAACACAACTTCTGTTAGCAAGCGGAGACACCCTACTTATAGATTTGGATGAAGATTTTGGAAACAAGTCCGGGGAAAAACTACCAGATTTCGCTATTATCCAAGGAAATATATGTATTGTTACCGAAGTAAAAACCTCACTACTCACATTAAAATCAAGGGCTTTCTTTGATGAAGCTTTAATGGAACAAGAGATAAAAGGAGGGAGTTTTAAAAAAGCCGTGATTCAGCTGAGCGAATTCCGTAACCGCATCCTGTTAAATCAAACCGGTGATCCAAGGTTTAAATTCGTTAATGAAGTAATCAACATTCTGGCGGGATATGAAGATATATTTGTACTTAATTCTTATTTGCTTCCAATGCTGGAAAAGCAATATGGGACTCTTGCTGAAAACCTACAGCTCGCCTCAATCTCAGATGTAGATGCACTGGGAAGCATTTTAGCCGAAGGCCAATCCATAGCAAAATTGATGAAACTCAAAATAGACAATAAAGACACTAAGAGCTGGATGCTGGAGCAATACCTGAAAGACCATATTCAAACTGAAAACAGTGTATTAAAGGAAGCTTTCAACTCTTTGCTGGAAAGATTAGGAGTCCATTGATTTCTTGCTGATTATTCAATCTTTCATAAAATCGTATTTATCAAATCTTAAAAGGCGGTTAATGCCCGTAGGGCCGCCCGCATTTTTTGCAGGCAGCCCTACAGGCTAAATAACGGTATTACAGCCACTAAAATAAATCCTTTGCCTATACTTCCTCGCTATTTGGATTTAAATTGATACCAATAACCTTAAGATCCCTGTCATCTATCACCCGCCCGCAGGTTTCACACCTATATAAATATTCCCATTCATCACCCGGTTCGATAAGGTCACCATCTTCATCGCAGGAATAAAATCCGCCATGACAGGGCATATTTCCGCACACACATACCCAAGCATCCCTGTCCTGTTCCTCATGGGTAATGTATTCACCAGTTACAGGTTTTAAAATAGAGGGCAAAATGCCATTTTTTTCCTCCATTCCTTTTAACAATTCTAAAAGATCGAGTAAACCGAAAAAGTCAATTTCCAGATCAGAAATACAACTACGCAAGAATTTTTCCGAGGTGTCAGCAAATGAAGTGTCTATAACAATCTCTGCATTTTCATCCAATAGGATGACATCCATGTAGATGCTTATCCCGTCGCTAAAAGGGTTGAATTTGAGTTAGGTAATTTCTACCCTCCGACTAATACGCTGTAATTCACAGGTTAGGCTGTATATGATTTCTTCGACAAAGTCCAAAAGCCCAGCTTTCAAAACATTGATTCCTTTAATCCTTTTCATAACTGTATTATCAAACTTCAATAAATAGTTTTATAGCCAGCGCAAACTTGGGAGAACAGTTCTCCGTTTTTGCATATTTTAATAAAGTGTGAACTGTGAACAGGGAAACACCCCCTTTAAAAAGCTGCCTAGTAAATAACTTTCTGCAATAAAATAAACTCTCCCCGTAATGCTTGACACGATCAAAGGTTTTCATAGCTAGTAAAATCCAGTAGTCCTGCTGTACTACATTCGTCCCCCACGTCCTTGCAATTTCTTCTCTATCGTCCATAGCCTCAATAGCCATAGCCTTTAAATACTCGGTAAAATCCACTATGGACGCTGGATAAAGTTTATATAGGATTCTGATTTTATCAGATAATTTTAATTTGTACATGGTTTTCATAATCATAGGATTAAGGGGCAGAACTCGCCCATAATTTATATTTAAGAATTAAACGCAGCTTAGAAAAACATAGGCACAGCCAGTTTAAACCTTTGGTTATAGCATTCCGTTTCTGCGTATTTTGTCAATTGGTTTACGGTTATAGTAGCATAATCCAGGAAAAACAAGTGACTTGAAAATGCTTCTGAACTGGATTCCAGTTTAGCCCGCTTGCTTTCTAACAGCTGTAAAATATAACCCGAGGTCACCCGCCACCTTTCAAAATGCATCAGCCGGGCATTCCATAATTTCTCATAACCTTCCTGACGTTCATGCAACTGTGTACAGAATTTTTGCAGATGGTTTAAAAAATACGGTATCTCGTTAGGAAAAAGCACGTGTAACAACTTGGCCTTTTCCTTTGTATTGAGTTTTAACAGTGGTTTCATCCTGTCTCTTATACACATCTGACGCTGCCGACGAACGTAAAAAAATTGTTTGGGGGGGGGGGGGGGGGGGGGGGGGGGGGGGGGGGGGGGGGGGGGGGGGGGGGGGGGGGGGGGGGGGGGGGGGGGGGGGGGGGGGGGGGGGGGGGGGGGGGGGGGGGGGGGGGGGGGGGGG
>NZ_JAELTV010000370.1 GCF_016429005.1 Pedobacter sp. ASV19 | reverse complement strand
GTCATAGGTAGAGATGTTAAATTAAGGTGATTGACAATAATGATGATTTATAGATACACGAAGCATCACCCCACGAAACACAACGCAGGGTGACAAAAATTAAACCAGTAAATATTATTTGTGAAAGAAAGCGTATAAAAAGAACCTACCAAATACTTTTCTAAATGAGATCCCAATTGGGATCTCAACTTTTCAAACCCCTCACTAGTCAATTCAAACGTAAAATCAGCTAATCATTACCTTCAATAAGTTCCTGCAATTTGTCCTGTAATAATTTTTTATCCGGTAATTGGGTTTTGTATTCAGCAACCATCGTGGGCGATAAACTCCTGTTCATTGCATACTTTACAACCTCACTACTGTTTTACACCTGGAGAAAATTGCAAGATTATGCGACCAACTAATTTCTCTCAACAGTGTTGAGAGTTTTGGGAAATCCTTATAGGCTTCATAAAACTGCTTCATACGCCACAGATTCTTATCAGAAAACCCTTTAATAGACGGCTCTTTACGTTGTAGATAATCGGCCAATTCCTTTACCACAGATTGCCCCCAATCAGCGCTTGATATCCTTTTACTGATATACCCTCCAACGTTCCAATACAAATTGATTAATTCCGTATTAACAGACTTAATCGCATTATTTCTAGATTCCTTAATAAACTGTACAACAGCAACAAATTGTTCTTCCATATATTTAAATTTTAAACCATAAAGTTTAATAATATATTACTAAGGAATATAGTTATCCTTTATGTAATTATATTAACTATAAATGTTTCACGGTACAAACCTTCCTTTCACAAACATTTCAAAGAACAACATCCTTTATATTCCGCTGGAAAAAGCGGTTAGTATTCCCCTCTCTCTCCACCCCGTCATCTCGAGGGAAGCGCAGCGACGAGAGACCTGTAATCAATTTGCAAATAGATCTCTCCTATCGTCGACATGACGCATTGTGCCTTACCTGGCACACTCGCTATAATGCACTCGCTACTTCCCCTCCTGATTTTCAGGAGGGGTGGCCGAAGGCCGGGGTGGTCTAAAATCCCTCCCTTTTCATAAACCCCAGCATTGGATCTAGCCACTCACTCACAGGCAGTCTCTGCGTAAACCCATGATTCCCTTTCGGAAACAAATGCAATTCCGCATCAACCCCATTCTTCTGTAATGCCTGATAAAACACAATGCTGTTGTTTACATCTACGATACTGTCATCGCCGCAATGGGTCAAATACGTAGGCGGAGTTTCTTTAGTTACCTGCAGTTCATTAGAAAACAGATCCACTTTTTCTTTCGAAGGCTCCATACCCAATAGATTAATCTTTGACCCCATATGGGTGAGCTGATCATTCATACTGATCACCGGATAAACCAGGATCATAAAATCAGGCCTCAGGCTGATGTTATCCTTATTCGGGAGATAACTCTTTGAGAAGTGAGTTCCTAAGGTCGAAGCCAAATGCCCTCCTGCACTGTAGCCAATCACACCAACTTTAGTGGGATTGAGGTTCCAGTTCACTGCGTTAGTGCGGATTACTTTCATCGCTTGCTGTGCGTCCATTAATGGCCCAAAGCTTTTATCCCTCATGGTTTCCTTTTTGGGCAACCGGTATTTGAGTACAAAAGCTGCAATTCCTTTCTCTGCAAAGGCTTTGCCTATAGCAATGCCTTCCTCTTCAAAGGCTAGAAAGCCATATGCTCCTCCCGGGATGACCAATACAGCTATTCCTGTCGCTTTTTCTTTAATGGGTAGATATAGGGTTAGGCTTGGTTCGTCTTCTTTGGATAGTTTTACCGTACTTCCAGGAATAGTATCGGGGTAAAGCGGCAGCACTTGTTGTGCCACCGCAGTATACCCAACTATTAAAAAGAGCATTGATATTAAGATTTTCATTTGTGATTCGTTTTAAAAGTGTCAGTAATTATTGACTCTGAGTACGGTCTCTGACCCTACTGCACCGGCAAACACCAGTGTAATGTTCCTGAACCTCGGCAGGTCATAACCGGGCACAGTAAATGAAGTAATAAAGTCTCCAGTAGTTGCATTCCTGAATTCAAAAACCTTATCCCCTTCAGAATCCAATGCAGAAACATCTTTGAATGTTGAAATCGCTTTATAGCTGAGGTTATTAATAAATGAGCTATTAGGATTACCTTGCAAATTCACACTGATTGGAACCTCACCCTTAACCAGATTAATTACTCTTGCCCCAAACACATCTGCAGTATGCGAAGGGATATTCTCTTCTTTCACAAATACAGATTCTACAGCATCCGAGGTTCCTGCTAAAAACAAGGAATACACGCCGCCATTCACAAAATCTTTCGTTTGGTTATAGTAAACCTTATTCATCCCTCCAGCTGTATCAACTAGTTCAATTTCCCTGCTTCCAGTCAACATTCCATAGCCTTGAGAAGAATTGTTGTAAACGGGAGCAGCATTAGTTCCTAAGACCAGGTTCCCCCCTCCGCTCACCGCATTGGTAACCAGCAAACTTGCTAAAGGTGTCAATTTAACCTCCTGCTTTTTACAAGAGGCTAGTATCATTGCCCATAAGGCGATGTATCCCATGAATAATTTCAATTTCATATTTTTTACGATTTAAGGTCTAGCTGCCGTTTCTGGCCAGGTCCGCTGATTAGTTTTCATTTTTTCTAAAGTTTCCACTATCCCTTTATCATTATTAGATAGCTTGACTGCTTTAGTCTCCCACTCAATAGCCTTTTCCTTTTGACCAGTTTTATACAGCAGGTTAGCATAAGTATCGTAGGATTGCCAATTATTCTGATACCATTCTTCCATTGCATATTCCATCACCACATCACAGGCAAATTTTAATACCTTCGGATCGTTTACATTTTCAAATAAAACCCAGTTAAGGTTATTGATATCATATTCTGGTCGTTTTAATGCCTTTTCAAAATACAATACATAATACTTTCCGAAATTGCTCCAATCTTTGGCATCCAGATAATACATCATCTGCTTGCTATATAGCGTCTCAAGCCCTATTTCTCCAAATTTTGATTTCATCATATTTTTTAAATCTGACCAATCAAAATTAGGTTTTTGGGTGGGGGTAATCCCCTGGAAATAAGCTTTTGATATAGCTGTTCGCAGCATATATTGTGCTTTGTCTTTTCCTAGCACAGCATTCACTTTCTCAGGATATTTTAGAAACAATTTAAATTCTTCTCCCTCTGTGTTATCCAAGTGCTGACTCATAGTAGTCAAGTTATCTTTGGTAAAAAGTTCCTTTTTCTCCTGTGCCTGTAAATCACTATTCCAAAAAATAAGCATAGCAATAGCTATAAACAAGTGTTTTCTTGTTTTACTTTTTATTTTCATATATGTGTTTTTTAATTTATTTCAACTCTATTTTTATTGGTTTTCTAATCATCATTGAATCCACTTTCCGTTGTTCTTCTGGTCTAAGCAGTCCAGGTCCTGTTGTTTTAATTTCTGTATCGTATTCATAACCATTACCGGGCCCTACTCCAGCAGAAAGATCTCTGGTCATCCAGACCGGGGCAGGCTTGTCCTTCAGATAGTGATCAAAAAACTGCATCATTCTTGTGCTGAAATCATTTACCTTTTCTTTACTATTAAAAATCCCATGATTTTCGTTTGCATAAACCAGCATCCAGGCTTTCTTTCCCATTCGTCGAAGCCCCAGAAAAAACTCCAAAGTATTCGCATACCTGTAAATTCCATCATTTGGGGTATGCATCATTAGCAAGGGTGTAGATACTTTATCCACCTGAAAAAGCGGGGAGTTTTTAATATATGCCTGAGGATTTTTCCAGAGATCCACACCTATTCGGGCCTGTTCTCCATTACCTTCAAAATAACCTTGCAGGCTAAATTCATTTCCCGCTAAATCCCCATAAGCACTGATCATATCCGCGAGGCCACTCGTAGTGACTGCAGCCGCAAATAGACCAGTATGGGTCACTAGATAATTGGTCTGCAATCCTCCGAAACTGCAGCCTTGAATGCCTAGTCTACTACCATTTACAAATGGTAACCCTGACACGTATTTAGCTGCTGAAACTACGGCATCATAGGTACCTTGCATAGGGTTCCCCACTTTGTAATAAATATCCGGGCAAAACACCAGGTATCCCTGGCTTACATAAGTAGGAATATTAATATTACAGCCGTTACACAAAGTTTCAGGTTGCAAATAGGCATTCAATCCGTCTGATTTACGTTCGTAATAATGAAAGATAACAGGGTATTTTTTATTTGGATCAAAGTTCTCTGGTTTATATAAAACACCTTGCAATTTTCTCCCGTCTAATGACTTCCAGGTATGTAATTCAGAAGTATACCAGTTATATCCCTTCTGCGGCTGTAAATTACTTAACCGGGTAAGGGTCTTAAAGTCTTTCGTACTAAAATAATTAGGGGCATCTACCGCACTCATACCTCTAACGATATACATTTCAGCATTTTTAGCTTTTATGGGCGAAAAATCTGATCCGTCAGGTACATATCCACTGTTTGTACAGAAAATATAAGGTCCCATCTTTAATTGCTGTCTCTTATACACATCTGACGCTGCCGACGAACGTTAGCCGGTGTAGATGTCGGTGGTGGCGGTATCAGTAAAAGAGGGGGGGGGGGGGGGGGGGG
>NZ_JAELTV010000036.1 GCF_016429005.1 Pedobacter sp. ASV19 | reverse complement strand
TCACCCGATTTATTCTTTTCTTAAAGAACATGATACACATTGAAGATGAAGAATTAAATACTAAATTTGATCAACAAGTAAGAACCCTAACAGGAGAAAAAATCACCATGGGAATTATAGAAACAGATGAAAATCCGTATCCAAATAGAAAAAAGCAATCGATCAAAAAATTGATGAACAAAATATCAGAAAAATTTTATACGTTTACATCGAGAGCGTTAATTTAATAAAAGGGGCCAGTCGAAAGATTTGGTCCCTTTTTCTGTTAATTGTTCTTTTTCACTTCCTGTATTTTAAGCAATTCCCGTTTCTTCGCCGCCCAGTCACCGTATTCTTTGGCGCTTTTCATATCGCCAAGCCCCGTCATCGTAGAGGCAGCGATAGACAATACTTCAGATCCTGAGTCTTTATTTATCACAAGTTTCAGCCATTCGCCAAACACCTTTCGCTCCTGCTCTGAACGAACATTTCTGGCCAGATACCTCACTTTATTATCATCATCGTTAAAATTTACCACAGCAAATTTCAGAAATGCCAGCAGATCTTTGTGTATGTTAAAGAAATAGTTTTCTGCAATGTCCAGCTGGCCATAAGGCCAGTCTGTTACAGAGAACAAGGGTTTTATATGTTTCAGGAAGAGGTCAAACTTCGCGTCATCCCGCAGAGGAACTTCACTTTTTAACCTGCTGGCTATAATCCTGTTCCGCTTATCCCAAACCAATTCCTGGCCATACAAGTTTTCCAGCCTGGCATAGTTATCCAGAAAATAGCTATTCAGTTCAGGGTTTAAATTATTGGCCATTAACAACGGCATTGCATACATTTCTTTGGTTTTATCCTTCCCTTTTAACCACTCCGCTAAAGCCTGTATGTCAATACTTTTACGCTCCTTAAATAATGTAACATAAAATGCCGGATAGGCAACATCCAATTCTGGGCTAAATCCAGCCATAATTTGATTATTTTTAGATTGCGACATTGCCTCTTTTAAACGCTTTAGAAATTTGTCACCCTCTTTATAGCCCGAAAAACGGCTAACAAGTCTACCTTCCTGGTTGAACAGCAAAAATGTGGGGAAACCAGTAACCGCATACTTCATTTGGAGCGCCTTACCCAGCGTATCGGATAAAAAATCAATTTTCGAAAAAATAAAACTGTCTGCCAGAAGCTGTTTTACCTCTGGCCATACAAAAACAGTTTCCTCCATTTGTTTACAGGGAGCGCAGCCTTCAAAATAAGCATCTAGCAGGACCATTTTATTTTCTTTTTTCGCCCGGTCAAATATCGCTTTCCATGCCTGTGCCTTTGCAAGTGGAAGTTCCTGGGCACAGGCGACTATGGGTAGAGACATCATCAGCAATACCATATATATTTTAAGATGTTTCATATTCATTTGTGTCAATTGGCCAGTGTTTTTTCTAGTAATGCCTTGAGTTCCGGGGCAGATGGTCTTGGAGCATCAATGCTGATGATCTTCCCGGCCTTATCAAATACCATAAAACGTGGAATAGCATCAATTTTGTAATATTTGGACAAATCGCCCCAGCCCGAAGCAAATAGCTGCAGTCCACCAAGGTTCTCGTCTTTGATCATTTTAAGCCATTTTTCTTTGTCCCGGGCTTCGTCCACAGAAATACTCACCATTTGCACATCCTTGTTCTTCATATCTTCTTCCAGCTTTTTCAAATAAGGAATCTGTGCTTTACAAGGCCCGCACCAGGTAGCCCAGACATCCACAAGTACAACTTTCCCTTTTAAATCTGCCATGGAAACAGTCTTGCCATCTTTATCCTGATAAGAAAAATTAAAAGCCGCTTCTCCTGTTTTTAGCGTGGCCAGCGGTGCGGCAATTTCAATCTGTCTTTTCTTTAATCTGTCGGTTAAAAAATACTTTGAAAAAGCCTCCATATAAGCAGTATAATCTGAATAGTTTTTCAAACCGGCCATTCGTTGTATAACGAAATCTCCCTTTAAAGTATCATTGCTAATTAAAGGTAAAACTGTTTTTACGCCCTCTATCCCCTCTTTAAATGGTATGTTTTTTTGACGCATATTGATCATTACGGTTGCTTCAAAGACTCTCTTTCCCCAAGGATATTCATAGATCTTTGACGCGGTCTGGCTTAATTTAGATGAACCCAATCCATTATAATAAGGACTTAATTCTTCTACCGACGGATGAGCTGCCCTTGGCGTATTGAGAAAATTTGAAGCATAGTTGGCAAGATCCATCTCCATAATATCTTTCATCCTGCGGTCAAACTTCAAATTACCTGTAGTCTTGCCCTTTAAAAATTGTTTTGATTTTGCCACAACATCTTCCAGTTGAGGAAAAAAATCAACAAAAGTACTTGAAACACCTCCCCTCATAAAATTGATGGATTTCTGATAGATGGAATCTGTAAGCTTAAACCATTGCCACATCACCGCATTTTCTTTTGAATTGCTGGTTCCGCTTAATTCATAGGTACTGTTTTTTAAAATTACAGACAGCTTGTCACCGCCCTTAAAATAAAAGGTGTACTGGTCTGTTGGACTATTCGGTTTCCCCGTACCGAGGACATAAAGTCCTTCATATTCCGGATAAAAAGCAAAGCCAAAGCGGCCATCTTTTCCAGGAATGGAGCTGGCCAATTCAGACAATTCGCCATCACTTACTTTATAAAGCTTAACGGTACCAGGTCTTTCCATGGCCAATAATCCTGTAACTTCTACCGGGATCTGCGCAAAAGTGCACAGCCCTGCCAGCACCAGCGTCGCTGTGCTTAACATTCTTTTAAAATTCATAGTTGCTTGTGTTAATATTTGTATGTTGGGCCATAAGCTTGCCCCGAAGGCAAGCCTGGGGCCCTAAATTTTATTCTCTATAAGTAACGTCAATAATTTTTCCCATTCCAGAAAATGAGTTATATAGAGACAAATCTCCATTTAAATTTGGTACGTTGTACAAATCCATTTTACCTGAAGATGAAGGATTCCCTTCCTCATAAGTACAGACAATTAACTTTGTCGCATACTCCGCATATCTCGTTTTTAAAGGATCATATACCATTTTCTGATATTTGATCAGGCTAATTTTTCTGGATCCGTAATCTGCAACCATGGCATTTGATTTATCAAACACATTGTAGCGGTATATTTTTGACCCTGTGGCATACAGTAAATAACCCTGTTGCGGATCTATTGCAAACTGACTTGCACCAGTCATTGGAGCCGCAGCTGTAATTTCATCAAAGGCCAGAGGAACAAAAGAATCTGAATTGCAGCGCATACGGGCAAGGAACAACTTTCCCGTATTATTTTTAAACAGTGCATAAGTCTGTGCGGTAACTGCTGGTGTAGAGGCCATGTAGATCAGGTCCATGCCAATATTGCCCGGATCAAATAATGATGGTGCAGAAGGCGTTGCAATGGGTGCAACCGGAACGGAAACTGAAGTATTGAAATTTTTATGTTCCATAAACCTTTTCCTGGTCACATCATACAATAAAGCATAATTATTTGATTGCATGTATCCTTCCGCATACATGGGAGAAATATTTACGGCTTCTCCGGTAATCAATTTATTAACTGCACTGGCATAACCTATACTCGAAGTAGGGTTTTCGAAAAAGAGCTGACCTAAATTATCATACATATAACTTAAATTACCACCCTGGCACCTTACAGATTTTGCATAGTAAGGAGGAGGAAAATAATTGCTTATGGTATTGATGATATCCGTATAGGAACTAAATGTATTGTCCTCCGTATTGATCACAAAAGTGTTCTGGTCTGTTCCCACAAGCACCGACCTTCCAGATTTACCGGAAAAAACGTCTCTTCGCTGATAGAACTGGACCATTTGCGGTTTTCCTTTTAAGCGCAGCGTACTAAAGGCCAGCAATATATCCTGATAATATTGAAAGCTGTTGGCGGCTGCACTATAATTCAGGTAATCTAACCGGGCATTACTGTTATCCGTCTCATTTAAGATTACCCAACCATCAGAAATATTGGTATTGACCAATAAATTAAATACTTTCTTCCAGATAACCCCCGTGCTTTTTTCTTTAACAGTATAATAGATAGTGTACTTCTTATCAGTAGAGGCCAGGTCTACTGTCCAGTTCAGGTTGCGTGTGGTGGCTATAACCCTGGATACTGTGGGCGAACTTTTGGGGTCCAGAGAAAGCCATTGATAAGTATACTTACTGGTATCTGCAGATTGGTCCTGTGTAAAGGCCAGTTGTGGAGAGATAGATAGTTTTTCTCCCCTGAGCGTAGTATAAAGGCTTTCTATTCCACTGATTTTTGCGTCATTAATATCTTTATAACTATAATTTCCCATATCCTTTTTACAGGATACAAGAACCAGGCACAGCAGTACGATAATTGCGGCCCGGCTGGTTATATATTTCTTTTTCATGGATTCTATATTTAGATTCAAATTGGTTAACTCGCGTATTTACCCATAGTCATCAAAGTCACCCCATCGGCCTCATATACCGGGGTACCTTTAGCCTGCATCTGGTCCAGATAGGCTTTTAAACCGTTGGCCCAGCCAGGTAAACGGAAATAGTTCGAATTGGTCAGAAACCAGTTTGGGTTAACCAATTCCTCGGTATTGAGGTTAAACCTGTTGATCAGCAACTGGAATTTGAGGGTACTGAAGGTGCCCAGGTAACCGGATGTAAAACTGTAATACACACTGTTGGCATCCCAGAATGGCGGAGCACCTGCAATATCATCTACCTTTATTTTCAGACGTGTATAATATTGAGGCCTGGTTTGGCCGCCGCTGGTTATATCCTTACTCAGAAAGCTATTGGTAAAGTTCTCATTTGGCTTTAAATCCAGAAACAGGAACAAACTGTCCTTTTTCAGTTTAGCCGTACGGAGAAGCTTAAAATATAAAGTATCTGTTACCTTTCCAGCCTTAATGACATTTTGTGTATTCAAGAGTTTATAATCTATTCCTGCTTTTAAAGTACTGCTATCTGCAATCACTAAATTATATGGCCGGTCGCTACTTTCAGCCGCACCAATAGTCCGGACCACCACCCGGAGTAAAGTATCCAGAACATTGGCTTTTTCATAACCGAAACTAAAGTTCAGGCCATTAGTGGTTTCGCTAAGCGGGAAATAGATACTTACTTTACTCTTCTGGTTATTATAAGTTTGTATGTTTTCTTTTTTGCAAGCCGCCGTTATCCCCAGAAACAACAGGCTTAAATACATCATTTTTTTCATGGTTATTTTAATCGGTTAGAGCCTATCTTGGGCTGGTTTCAGATAAGGGTATTGGGAATATATAATTGTCTGGGTTTATCACCAGACTTGCATTGGTGGCCGCTGCAACAATGGAATTTGCGAGCGTTCTTTTATAATAAAAGAACAATTGCCCCTCCCCATAAAACTCTCGCCTGTATTCTTTCAGAATATTCGCAATCAACTGCGCCTGACTGGTGGAAGAAGGCAATGCCGCCGTGTTTCTATGGATGCGAAGTTCGTTTAAGTAACCTAATGCTTCTGTTAAACCAGGTTCGCATTCTGCAGCTATGAGGTACATCTCACCCATCCTGATCAGAGGGACTGTTCTGTTGGCTGGCAGAATGTCGCTGGAAACATCCTGGTATTTGAAAAAAGTTGGATAGGGTTTGCCTGCTACTTTCCAGCTGTACTGGCTCCGGTAATCTGTTGGCAAATTCTCAAATATGGTCTTATTGATAAATGTGCCGCTTGAATTTCCTGCAAGAATATAGGTATCAAATATGGTAGGACTAAACACCGTATTGAAAAGATCATTCAGTTTTGGATTTTCCACCGCGAAAATAACTTCCGTAGAAAAGATCTTATTACAGGTAGCTGGAACGTTCAGATCTTTTACAGTAACCCAGGGAAACTTACTTTGGTTGGAAATTAAAAATTTAGCTTCCCGGAGAGCTGAAGCCTTATCCCCTTTCCACAGATAAACTCTCGCCTTTAAAGCCCTGACAGCATAGTAGTTCATCTGGTAATTACGTGAATTACGTCCTGGAACACCTTCTGTGGGTCTGCTAACCATACTCTGTGATACAGCCGGATCACTTTCCAGCAGAAGTTGTTCAGCAGTAGAAAGATCTTCCAGTATCTTTTGCATAACGAAACTGGTGGGTTTAAAATCTGAGATATCCTTGCCTAGTTTATCATAATAGGGCAAATACTTTCTTGTTGAATCTACAGTGGTATAGGTTTTTGTAAACATCCGTACCAGGTCAAAATAATAGAAAGCGCGCAAGCCATAGGCTTCACCTTGATAACGAGCTTTGGTTTTTGCATCCAATATACCGCCATAGGTATCCAGACTTTGTATATATTTATTGGCATTGGCAATATTCAAATACATATTGGTCCAGATCTTGTCAATTCCCGACTTCACATCTTTATCGCCATAACTGTAAACAGATGTCGGATAATAGGCATTGCCGGAACTCACCGCATACAATTGAGCCAGGACATCCATTGTCGTCATAGTCAAAGTTCCACCGTACATGCCATTATCTCCATTCTTAATGTAAAAGCCATTTATGGCATCGGCAAAGCCCTGTGGGTTCGAATAAAGCTGCTCTTCAATAAATTTATCTTCTGGCTTCACATCAAGCCATTTATTGCATCCGGCCAGAAACATCAGGCCAAATACTAAACTGCATATGTATAGTTCTTTTTTCATTTTGATCATCGTTATTTAAAGGTGGCCCTGATACTCATGGATATTGAACGCGCAAAAGGATAAGCTGTTCCACGCTCTGTTCTAACTGTAGAAGCGTAGAATAAATCATTAGAATAGGCATTCAGACTTAAGGCAGACAGGCTTGCACGGTCTAACCATTTTCTATTCTTAAATTCATAGCCAAGGTTAATTGATTCTCCGCTAAAAGAAGTTTCAGTCTGTATAAACCTGGACGATATTGGTGTAGACTCAATCGCAGAAATACTCTTAAATTCTGTCACATCGCCTGGGTTCTTCCAGCGGTCATAAAGTGCTCTTTTGTCTTGGTTCTTGCTTAGATCATTGAAACTGATGTTCTCTACTTTTTGATAAAGCGCATCATTAAATTGCTTCCTGCCGAAAACGTACCTTATATAAATTCCGGCATTGAAACCCTTGTAAAACAAATTTGTACTGATTACGCCTTCGGCCTTTGGACGGGAACTCCCAATAACAACCTGGTCATTCTGGTCGTAGGTAAAAGTTTGCTGCCCGTTCCTCTTTAAAAAGACTTCCCTTCCTGTTGCAGGGTCTATACCTAGCGAAGGAACAGCCCAAAGATCATAAGTACTGTAACCATCTCTATAGCGGGTCAGAGCATTGCTGTTTCTAAGCTCATTGTTCAAACCAGACAATTTGTTATCAAAGTGATCATATTTCTGGTTTAACATTGCTCCGGTAAGGCCCAGGGTCCATACAACTTTGCCCGGATTATAGATCGGAGAAAAGGAAAGCACACTTTCAATCCCTCTGACTGTCGATGTACCTGCATTAAAAGGATAGTTACTTAATCCGGTTGAGCTAGGCAATGTGATGGCCACCACCAAAGGATCAGTTACCTTTTGGTAGGCATTGAATTGAACATTCAGGCGACTATTTAACAAAGTGGCATCAAGACCAATACTGGTTTGCCTGGTACTTTGCCATTCCAGATCAGGTGCACCAAGGGCACTCAGGTAAACACCCTGGCCAAGACTGTTGGTGTTTGGCGAATAGCTATAAACAGACTGGCTCACATTCCCAAAGTTCTGGTTCCCGGTTAAGCCATAATTCCCTCTCAGGCGCAGGTTGCTGATCCAGTCCAGATCTTTCATGAACTGTTCTTTGTGCAGGTTCCAGCTAAGCCCAACTGAATAATAAGGCTTGAATCGTTTATTCGAACCAAATGCTGTAGACCCATCTACGTTAAAATTCATGTCGAGATTGTACCGCTGATCATAAGAATAATTTACAGAAGCAACCAGTGAACTGCGACGGGTCAGTGAATTTGCGCTGCTTGGCGTTGACCCGCTGGCAAAGCCATAGGCGAAAGCCGGATTCCCGTTACTGGCATTTGGAAAGCCCACGGCCTGATAACCATTAAGCCGGGCATTGCTCTGGCTAAGTTCTCCTCTTAATAAAGAGGTTACAGCGTGCCGTTTTCCAAATATTTTGGCATAGGTCAGTCCAGCATTAACAGTATAGCTCAGCAGATCATTCCTGCTGTTGGTGAAAGAGCCTCTTAAGGATGGATCGGTCTGGTTTGCATACTGCGTATTTAAAGGACTTATAAATACTTTTCCCTCTGTATTGTTCTTCATGATCTGTGCACCAGCCTGGAACCTGAAAGATGGAGAAAAGTCTGCACTTAACTGAAAGTTGTTCTGGACATTAAAACTGGATGAAGTATTAAAGCTTGCTAAACTGGCATTATAATAGGGATTTGGAACCCTGACAGAAGTTACTGGATTTGCTACAAATTCGATATACATCTGGTCTGGTCCAAGCACCCGGTAGTATGGGTTTGTATTGACCCAGGTATCAAAACTTCCATAAGGGGATTCTGCAGTCTGGGCGCCGCTCACGTATACCCGGTTCCCAATATTGAAAATCCCGGAGCGATAGTTCAGATTAAAATTAGCCCCCCAGTCGTCTCTTTTGCTGCCTTTCATCGTGGCATTGTTTTTTCTGATGTTCATTCCAATATCATACCTGATTTCGTTCGAACCACCTGATGCTGTAACCGAATGCCGCTGGGAGAAACCTGTTTGCAAGGGCTTGTTTAACCAGTAAGTATCTACGCCCCTTAAAACTTCCTGGAGCCGTTTGTTATAGATACTATCTAAAGTGAGCTGCCTGTCAACACTGCCCAGCTGATCTGTATAGGCACCTGCAAGCTTTTCAAAAGTGAGTTTCTCCTTAGCATTCATCATATTATAAGAAGAAAGATCTGGCATTTCTACAGAAAGATCTGCGGTATAACTTAACCTGACCTTCCCTGGTAATGGCTTTTTGGTTTCAACTACGACAACTCCATTAGAAGCTCGTGAACCGTAAATGGCTGTTGAGGCTGCATCTTTAAGGATCGTTACTGAGGCGATTGTATTCATATCAAGATCAACGATCGTTCTCAATGAAGTTTCAAAACCATCAAGAATAAACAAAGGCTGGTTTGGATCATTAGAGAATTTATCACGCAGAGCAGCAGTTGGAATACTGGTTTGCCCGCGGAGCTCAATGCTTGGCAGCACATTGGGATTAGACCCAAAAGAGTTGTTTACGATCTGAACAAAAGAAGGATCAACTGTTTTTAAACTCTGGATCACGTTCTGGTTTCCCAGCATCTTTAATTGTTCGCCGGTAAAAGAAGCCGTTGCTCCCGTAAAACTTTCTTTCTTACGAACAGTCATCCCTGTAATCACCACATCTTTCATTGCAGTTTCTGATATTTCAAGGGTAACTGTTAGATTTTTATGGCCGTTTCTGATTCTTACCTCTCTGGTATCGTAGCCAATATAAGAGACCACCAGAATATCATTTTCAGAGTTGACCACAATTTTAAACTCACCATCTTTGCCACTGGCCACTGGTTTCCCATTGTAGCCTTTAATTCGAATAGATGCTCCCGGAATGGGCATTCCGCCTTCGTCTTTAACTACCCCTTCAATGAGTATAGGGTCCTTTATGTGCTTTTCTTCAATGACCACCCGGTTGCGGATCACAATTACCTTATCTTCTATAATGTAATTAAACGGTTGGGTGGCAAAGCAGGCATCAAGCACTTCTTTTAAACTGGCATCTTCTGCCTTAATATTTACAGGTCTGGCTTGCTCCATTTGTGCCATAGTGTAAACAAAATCATATCCAGTCTGCCTCCTGATTTCTTTAATCACATCCTGCAGGGAAGTATTTTTTTTATCCATAGTTACTTTTTGGGCATAGCCCGCTGCACTGACCTGTATTAAACAAGATGCGATAATTATAATGGTTAGGTTAATCCGCATTATATACTTTTTATGGTCTGCCTGAAGTATCCATTGAATAATGGATGCCGTGTTTTGCAGAATTGTGCCTGCTACATAAGCAAAATGCTTACGCTTAAATAGCGTATAAAATTTCATACATTTGGTTTTAATCCCAAAGCTCCGCCATATGGCGCACGCAAGGGAATGGTTTGTGGTTAAGTTGATAAAAATTGTAGTAGATTATATTCAAAAGCTAACCCGGCCATCAGCCAGGGGTGGGTCCAATCACTCCTGGTTTTTTGCCTTGTTTAGTGTAAAACTATGGCATAACAGTAACCCTCCTTCCTTCAATTTTGAATTTAACACCTTCGGTTTTCTCCAATATTTTTAGTACCTGTGCTAAAGATCTGCTCCTGGAAATTTCAGCACCAAAACGAACATCAGGGACGCTGCCTTCGTAGATGACCTCTATATTATACCAGCGGGCAAGTTTTCTCATAAGGCTAAAAATGTCTTCGTTATGAAAGTTGAACACCCCCTGTTTCCAGGCAACCGCTTCTTCGGCGTCAACTTCAGTTACATTTATTTTTCCTGCTGCAAGGATAGATTGTTGGCCTGGCTTTAGCACTACACCATAGGCATCCCGGCGCTGCATGCCACTACCGTTTCCTGCAAGAATACGGACACTTCCCTCCAGCAGTGTTGTTCTGATACTGCCCTCATCGCTGTAGCCATTTACATTAAAATGAGTTCCGAGTACCTCTATTTCCTGATTTGCGGTTTTAACATGAAAAGGATGTTGCTTATCTTTTGCTATTTCAAAGTAGGCTTCGCCGCTTAAAGTTACCCTGCGCTCTTTTTGAGTAGCGAAAGAAACAGGATATATAAGTTTCGAAGCTGCATTCAGCCATACTTTAGAGCCATCAGGCAAACAAACCTGATACTGTCCACCGTTCGGTGTTTCAATGGTGTTGGTTGCGGTCATCCCACCCTCAGCATGCTGCAAAGTATAGATCACTTGTCCATCTGCAGTTTTAGAAATTTCCACACCAGATTCTTTGGCAAGAGTACCATTAGCCACATCGGTTAAAGACAGTTTTTGACCATTAGCCAATGTAAGATAAGCTTTATTACCGCCTGGCATAATGTCATTTACAAGATCTTTCGTTGAATCTCTTCCATCGGCACGGCGAGGTGAATAATAGGATATATAAAAGATGATACCCAAACCAACAATTAAAAGCACCGCTGCTGCTGCCGCTATAGGAGACCAAAGTCTTCTAACTGTCTTTTGATGATCAATAACCTGATCAGAAATCCTGTTCCTTAGATTTTGATAAACCCTGTCAATCGAAACTTTTAAGTCCTGTTCCTGAGAGGCAGAGCCCAAATCATTTTTATCCAACTCTTGTGCAACCAGTTCATTTAAAGCCCTCACATCAGGACTATGAAAATGCAGCATCAGCAGTTCCAATTCTTCCTCTGAGCAGGTATTTTGCAAGTACCGGTTAAATAAATCTGTTAATTCCAATGTTTTCAAAATAGTTCTCTTTTAACCTTATGACGAATGAGGCTTGCTCATCCTCTGCTCCGATGAAAAATATTTTTATTTTCTTCATCGAGCATTTAAAATGCCGGCTTAACATTAGTTATGCAAGGCTATGGCTACAGCTGCCATCAGCACTGCGTAGTCTTTATCTGAAAGATGCTCCTTAACAGATTTGGTTGCCTTAACAATATGGTCACTAATGGTAGAACAGGAAATATCGAGTAACTGGCTTACTTCCTGGTAGCTCTTCCCATCAATTTTACACATCAGATAAATCTTCTTACGTTGCGGCGGTAGTGCCTCAATAGCTTCTTGCAGCAAGGCTTGCGTATCCTTTAAATCCGTAATCTCTTCTGTATTGCTATAGAACGCTGTAGAAACGACACTAAGATGGGCCATTAAATTTCTGTCAAACGCTGCCCTTCTAAAAAAATCCATTACCAGATTGTAAGCAACCTTAAAAAGGTAAGACTTAAAAGAAGTCTCTACATTTAAGGTTGCTCTTTTTTCCCAGACACGCATAAATACATCTTGTAAAATTTCTTCTGCAAGCGCTTCCTGCTTAACGAGTCTCAAAATATTCCGGTAGATCCTTGGGCTATAATGTTTATAAATGAGATCAAAGGCATTTGAATCTCCCATTTGTAGCTGCAAAAGGATCTCCTGCTCATGCTCTAATACCTGTTGCCCCTGGTTAAACATTTGGTTTCAATTATTGGTTAAATAAGATTAGTTGTTTCAGGGGCCAATGTTAATTATTTTTTCCTTAAAATTTAAAGCCCACCTTAATTTATGTTGCTCTATCCAAGGTCGCCCACACCCTCTGCAATTTGCGATGAAAAACCCTTGTACTCTGCGGAAAGGCCTCAGAGATCTGGGCGCGAAAAGCGCCCCTGATATCGTTAGCCTTGATTAGAGTACAAGGGTTTTTCAAAAAAATTCACCTCCAAGCTAATTGCCTTTAACCTTGATCAGTAAATCGTCCATTTCCTTTACCTTTTCCGGAAACTGCTTGGCCAGATTTTGCTTCTCACCAATATCAGCTTTTAAATTGTACAATTGCGGCTCTTTTGAATTACCCGATTCAATCCCCACATCTTCCATATAAGCCTTACCCGGATGAGGCTGTATATACTTCCAATCGCCCTGGATAACAGCAGTTGCATCCCTTTGGCCCTGTTCAATCAAGACCTTACGTCCCGTTTTATCCTTCCCTAAAAAAGCAGCCAGCAAATTCTCACTGTCTCTGGCTTCCCCGGCAGGAATACTTTGCTTCAACAATCCAGCAAAAGAAGCCAGTAAATCCATTTGGCAAACCAGCGCATCAGAAACCTTAGCCTCTGTCCGACCGGGCCAGCTGACAATAAATGGCATACGCGTCCCCCCTTCTAAAGCACTATATTTTCCACCCCTCAATGGGCCTGCAGGATTATGCCCATTTCGCATGGTCACGGCACCATCCTGATAACCATCATCCAGTACCGGGCCGTTGTCACTTGTAAAAACGATCAATGTATTTTGATCCAGCCCCAAAAACTTTAACTGTTTCATCAATTGACCAATGGTCCAGTCCAATTGTAAAATCGCATCACCACGATAGCCCAACCCACTTTTACCTTTAAACTGTGTGGCAGGCATACGCGGTACATGAGGCTCTGTTAGCGTGTAGTAAAGAAAGAAGGGCTGTTTTTGGTGATCTTCTATAAATTGAGCGGCTTTTTCCATAAACGTACTCGACACCTCCTCGTCTACCCAGCGTGCCTGATGCCCGCCGCTCATAAAACCTATACGGCCTATGCCATTAACAATCGTGTTGTCATGCCCCTGGCCAGGAGAAGATCGCATTTTTAACAATTCCGGATGTTCTTTACCTGTGGGGTCATTGCCTACTTTCTTCTGATAATCCACCTCTATAGGATCAGCGGGATCCAAAGCTACCACCCGATGGTTTTCCAAAAACACCGTAGGTACCCGGTCTGCTGTTGCCGGAAAGATGAAAGAATAGTCAAAACCAACCTCAACAGGTCCGGGTTTAACTTCTCCATTCCAGTCCTTTTCTACTTTCTCCCCCAAGCCCAGATGCCATTTACCTACAATAGCAGTAGCATATCCCGCTTGCTTAAACAATTTAGGAAGCGTTATTTTGTCCTGAGGCACAATTAAAGCCGCATCACCCGGTAATATTCCGGTCCCTGTTTGTCGCCATGGATACTGTCCGGTCATTAATGCGTATCTTGAAGGCGTACAAGTAGCAGAAGTAGAATGGGCATTGGTAAAACGCAAGCCCTGCTGCGCCAACCGGTCCAGATTAGGGGTATGTAATTTGGTTGCCCCGTAACAACTAAGATCCCCATAACCGAGATCATCAGCATAAATATAAATCACATTTGGTTTTTGCTGCGCAGTGGCTGACAACAAAACCGACAAGACCATTAACAGACTAAAATATATCTTTTTCATGCTTCGATATTAGATTTTGTTTCTATAAAAAGTATTTTCAGGAATAGCCTGCCTTTTGATAGACGGCCCTTCCCATTCCAGTTTAAGATTTCGTTTTTTAAATGCTGCACTGGTAAGGTAAGATAATTGAAAAGGATGCATACCTGCTTTTAAATGCACTTTCGCCGTCTTTACCACAGCTCCTTTATATCCATAATCTTCATCAATTAGCGCAGCTTCGTGCAAACGGAAAAAGGCTTTAGTATCTGCATTTAAGTAGAAAGTATATTCCCCATCAGCAGGAACATGCAGATAACCCTTAAAAATATGAACAGGGTGTTTATTAAGGGCATGGTTTCCAATAACTTTAGCCACCCCTTTTTCTGCAATTTTCAGGGTAGATACATCAGGTATCCAGCTAAACTTTCCATCATATGACTCCATTTGTATACCCTGAACCACCTGTTTAACCTCCGTAGCTGGAATAAAAGCCATATCATAAGGTCTTGGCGCAGAAGCATCTGCCTGTCTTACCTGCAGGACCTTATCTTTCATAACCTGCTGGAGTTTAGAACCGGCGGTCAGGCGGCCAGCCAGGTTTTTAGTCTGCCCGGGATCATTAACCACATCATACAATTCAAAATCATCCTGTGCCGATTGAATATTATAGCGCACACCAACGGTATCGCCCATCCGGATCATTTGCATCTGGTTTCGTCTCCTACCCCTATGCTCGGGTGCAAACTGTTTAAAATCAGGCGTTTTTCCTTCTTCAAAATACTCTACATAGACCAGGCTCTTTTTTTGTCCTTTCTTTTTAAGCAGAGCAGGCATTAAGGAAACACCATCCGTTCTGGCTGGAGCAGTTATTCCGGCTGCCTCTGCAAAAGTAGGCATCCAGTCGTAAGAAATATTAGGTGAATTGACACGACTACCTGCCGGAATGTGTTTAGGCCAGGAAACAATGACCGGCATCCGCAAACCACCTTCCCAGCAATCCCTTTTTATCCCGTCAAAAGGGCCAAAACTACCGAAAAAGCTAGGTTGAAATGGTACATATTTTTTAGGCAGATAGGACTCAATGGATGGCCCATTATCAGAAGAAAACACCACGATGGTATTAGAATCGATATGCAGGTCTTTTAGCAATTGTACCAGATCGCCCACCTGATGATCAATCCGGCTCACTACAGTGGCGTATCTTTTATAGGTATCTTCATAGGACGCATTGGCATATGCGGGGTCAACCCAGGAATCTATCGTTCCGGAAGCCGTATTGATCATATGCCCTGGCGTTCCCAGCCATTGTAAGCCTCCTTTTAACCCGCCACCTTCAGGATAAGCCTGTGTAGGTAGTTCCAATACCGCGTGTGGGGTATCATAAGCCAGGTACATGAAAAAGGGCTGATCTGCTTTTTTACTGTTTTGATGTTTTATGATCCAGTTTTTTGCTGCTGCAGTCCAAAGATCTCCGGTATAGCACTTATCAAAATCCTTACTCTTTTCGGTATAGTTGTCCCAAATTTCTTTTTTACCCCGGTACAGGCCCTCTTTAGGGTAATGTTCATGGCCATCACTGTGCCGTATATAACCAAAATACTCGTCAAAACCTCTTTTTAACGGATGGGCAGGCCAGTCTGGCTTTTCATTTACACCCTGCAAGCCCCATTTGCCGATGGCCGTGGTTTGATATCCGGCCTGTTTTAATACATTGGCCAGGGTATAATTGTCTTCCAGGGCTTTATCAAATTGATTGTCCCTCACATTTGCATGGCCCTGGCTAACCCCAAGCAGAATAGATGCCCTTGAAGGCGCACAAACTGGGGCTGCACTATAGCTTTGGGGCAGAATAGCACCCTGGGCTGCAAGCTGATCAAGATTTGGGGTAAGTTCCCATGGCTCATTTTGCTTATTTGCCTGAGCCCTTTGTTTCTGAAAAAACACCCCTAAATCTCCGTAACCAAGATCGTCAGTGAGTATAAATATGATATTTGGGGGGCTGTCCTTTTTTTTCTGCGCAACAGCAGGAACACTTGCAAGTGCCGCTGCAACAAATAAAGCATAGGTTTTTAAACGGTTCGAATTAATAAGATCTAACATTCATGTGGTTCATTGATGTGGCTAAAGCCACAAGTTAACCAGAATTTAGATCTACCAAATATGAAATATTTACACAAACGATTGCATGGAATACGTTTGTGTAAATATCAATGCTAGAGGGCACTTTTCAACGGGGTGTATTTCACTTTCTTCAGGATATATCCTGCATTGGATGCACCCGTTTTAAAATAGGCCTGGTTCATTGGTTTCTGAGGAAAAAAGACATCAGTCATTACTGTCAATCCCCCATCTGCAAAAAACTCCACAGAAGCCGCGTCAACATAAACGATAAGATCCATCTTTTTACCATTTCCAATTCTCGGCGCCGTATGCAGTTTTTTAAATTCCGGGTTGAAACTGATGTCTCCGGATTTGGAGCGGTCTATAAAATAGCTATTGGTCTTTTCATTGTAACCAAAGATCAGTTTATCGCCCAGTTCATTTTCTAAAGAAAGCGCAAAGTCTTTCAACTGATCTGCCTGGAGTTCCAGTTTAAATGGACTTTTCAAAGCATTCCCTTGTACAAGTTTAAGCCTGTCTTTAACCTGAATATTAGATTGAGATACTGACTTCAACGCAATGTTATCCAATTCTTTAACAGGAATAGTTTTCAACAACACTTCTCCATTCACTTTCTCCAGTTTCAGCTCCCTTGGTAAAGTAGCAGCTCCTCTCCAGCTTGCCGTAGGCACTTCATTGGCATAAGTCCAGTTGTTCATCCATCCCATAAAGATCTTTCGTTCTCCTGTATTTGACCAGGTAATACCGGCATAGTCATCTGTGCCATAATCCAGCCACCTGGTCTTATTGTCTCCGGGCGTAAAATGCTTTCCGTCAAAATCACCAATAAAATACTGCCCTCCCGAACCACCATTAGGTGCACCAGGATTAATGTTCACAATCAGTACCCAATAGGTTTTGCCTTCTAATTTTAGAGGAAACAAGTCCGGGCATTCCCACACCCCACCATGTCCACCTTCATGAGCCCCGAACTCACTTTCTTTGTTCCACTCCTTTAAATTTGGAGAAACATAAAAAGTGATCCGGTCTTTCGTCGCCAGGGTCATGATCCATTTTTTGCCCGCTTCATACCACATTACCTTAGGATCTCTGAAATCTACAATACCGGGATTACGCAGTACCGGATTCCCTTCATATTTTATCCAGCTTTTCCCTTCATCCAAACTATAGGCCAGGCTTTGGTTCTGAAAGTCATTTTTCCCAGCCTTTTCTCCTTTAGGATCATGGTGTGTAAAAATGGCCACCAGAGGCACCTTACCATCTTTACCAAATCCAGTCGTGTTTTTTTCATCCACCACAGCGCTGCCAGAAAAAATATAGCCTAAGCTGTCTGGATACAACGCTATAGGCAAGTGTTTCCAATGAACCAGATCTGTGCTGGTGGCATGCCCCCAATGCATAGGACCCCATTTGTTTCCTCCGGGAAAATGCTGGTAGAACAGATGATATTCCCCCTTATAGTACACCATTCCGTTTGGATCATTCATCCAGTGGGCCTGGGGTGTAAAATGAATTTGCGGACGGTACTTCTCCATCCTGGTTTGAACTGACTGCCCCTGAACATGATAGCTCAGCAGCATCCCCAACAGAACAGGTGTAATTATTTTATTTTTTATACTCATTTGTCCATGTTTAATACGTTCAACTTTATGAATTTAGCTCCTGCTCCAAATACAGAAACACCGGCAGCATCCTGGTCCGGATAAATCAGTGAAGTAAATACCTTTTCTCCATGACCAGCAAATATCTCCAGGGAAGATTTGTCTACCATGATCTGAAGTTTTAAATCACCTGATGATTTTAAAGGGATGGTTTGCAATAAATTGCCATCTGGCTTCCTACCCTTTTCACTACGTGTAAAATCAATATACAACTCTTGCTTAGTCGCATCATAACCAACGATGATTTCCTTTGAAGCACCTGCATTCTGTACAATTTTAAAACCTGCTTTACTGGCTTCGCCCATTGAAAATTCTGCATCAATCCAATAGGCATTTCCCTTACCGGCTTCAGGCAAGGGGCGATCCTGACTTCCAATAACTATATGGGACAAAACGTGTTGTTTATTGACATATTTTGCTTTTACTGCCTTGCTGAATACGGCAGAGGGCTGCTGAAATAACCTCAGTCCTTCGCTGGTTGTTTTTAAAGAAAGATCTCTGGGAACAGACATTTGCCCCTTCCATGGGGAAGTTTCCTGTCCTCCCGGCATGAGCCAGCCAATCAAAGTATGTACGCCTTTATCCATTCTCCATGGAATAGCCGCATAAAAGGTATCTCCATAGTCTACAGTAAGTATCTTTTCAGGATAATCATTTTTAAAGGTTTTCCCATCAAAATCACCTATAAAATACTGTATAAGAGGGCTTTTATCTCCGCCAGAAGAAACCATCAGCACCCATTTTATATGAGAAGGATTTCCATCAACAGCTAAAGGAACCAATGACGGGCACTCCCAATCGTGTTTCTTATAGCCCGACGGACCAAAATCACTCAATAAAGACCAGTCTTTTAAATCTTTAGACCCATAGAATTTAACCATAAAATCATCTGGAACGGCAACACTCATCACCCATTGCTGGCTCGGTTGGTGCCAGAATACATTAGGGTCCCTGAAGTTTTTCCGGTGCAGGTCGATGACCGGATTTTTAGCATAAGGTGTAAAACTCAGCCCACCGTCATTGCTGTAAGCAATAAACTGAGATTCCTTTTTTTGAGCAGGCTGATCGGCGGTGTAGACAGCAACCAGGGGAGCCTTTCCGTTTTTGCCAAAACCACTGGTATTTTTAGTATCCAGTACTGCCGAACCGGAGAAGATCCAGGTTGTGGTGTCTTTACTCACTACTTCCGGAATTGCTACAGGCAGATGCTTCCAGTTGAGCAGATCCCTGCTGGTGGCATGCCCCCAGCTCATATGTCCCCATTTATTTTCAAAGGGGTTGTGCTGATAATACAAGTGATATTCCCCATTCAGAAAAATAAGACCATTGGGATCATTGATCCAGTTTTTAGCTGCAGTAAAATGATACAGCGGCCTCCATTGTGATGTATCAGTGCTTTGACTAAAGGCAGCTAAAACACTGAAGAACAATAATATTAAGGATGTTATATATTTCATTTTAATTTACGCTTAAATCTACCAGCCTGTATTTTGCTTATATAATCCTTTACTAAAATTGATCTGATTTAGCGGGATGGGCAAATATTCATCGCGGTTCTTTTTGAACACTGCATCCAGAAGATGTGGCTTCCTGGTTTTTTCAATTGCAAAATAGCTATTCATATACTCTGCTGCAATACCCCATCGTACCAGATCAAAGAAACGATAACCCTCCATTGCAAATTCCAGGCGGCGCTCAAACCTTAGGGCCTGACGGGCAAAATCGACAGTCCAGGTACAGTTTACTCCAGGTTTATACGTATCTATCTTATAATTAGAAATGGTATTGCCATTGGCCTGTTTAAGTAAAGATTCACTATTTATGGCCCGCTGGCGAACCTGGTTGATCAGCGGTAAGGCTTCCTGCGCTCTGCCCAATTCAATCAATGCCTCAGCCTTAAATAAAAGTACATCTGCATAACGGATAATAGCCCAGTTCTTTCCGCTCGACATAAATGGTGGGAACTTTTTGAAAGCTGGATCATCTGGCAAAACAGTTTCTTTCATACTCAGGTGCGGACCGTAGATCTGAGGTGCACGTGCCCAGGAAGTTTGAAAGATAAAGCTTGCTCTGTATTTGTAAGGATGACCAGGAGTGGCTATAGTGTGGTCGATGCGCGGATCAAAGGAATTACTTTGATAATCTCCGGTAGGTTCAATATCCTTGTTGTTATAGGTTGTTGGCATCGGTAATCCATTATCATCTGTTTTAAAAGCATTGATCAGGTTATTGCTGGGCACATGAAAACCACAGCAACCATATTCCTGATTCATTGGGTAGTTCAGCTCATGTCCAAAATCCTCCCTTCCCTGCGGCGTACCGTCGTTGATAGAATACTGAATCGCAAAAACAGATTCTTTGCCATTCTCAAACTGAGATAAAAAGTTATTGGCAAAATCGGCGCTTAAAGCATAAGAGCCGGAAGCAATCACCTCATCGCACAGGCTGTTCACCTGGGTCAATTTAGCCTGATCGATAGAAGTTACATTATTGCTTTCATCCTGGGTATAGGCATGATACAAGAGCGCCTTCGCAAGGTAAGATTTTGCTGCAAATTTATTGGCTCTTCCAATTTCTGGCTGTGTAGCCGGCAGATTTGCTGCAGCGAAACTGAAATCATCTTCTATTTTTTTCCATAAAGCATCATCGCTCAACGCCCGGTTGGAAATGGTCGCATAACTTTCTTTAGGAAGGGCTTCGTCAATATAAGGCACATATTTAAACAGGATTTTTAAAAGGAAATAAAAATGTCCCCTTAAAAACTTCAGTTCACCTTGTCTGATGGTTTTGTTTGGAAAATCAGTTGCAGAGATGGCATTTACACGGGCCAGGGCATCATTTACTCTTCCTATACCCACGTATAAACGAAACCAAAGTGCATCTGTAGGTCCGTAGTCTACACGGTTTAGCGAAAAGGTCTCATAGCCATGAAATTCACTAACGTCACCCGGACCATCTCCCCCTTTATAAGCATCGCCGCTGCGAATACTGCCATAGGGCCACATGCTGCTGTAAGGAGTCATATATTCATCATTGCCTAAAGCAGAATAAGCAGCAATAACCATTTTATCTACATTGGCGGGCGTATTCAGATCGCTGCTTGCTGCTGTGCCCTGTGGATTTGTGTCTAAGGCCTTTTTACAGGAAAGTAAACACACGCACATTAGAACTGCTATATATATTTTGTTATTCATGTCTGTAAGAATTAAAATGAAACATTAATGCCCATAGTTCCAATCACTGGGATTGGATAAATATTGGAAGGGTTTTCAGGATCTGTTGCAGTATAAGATTTGCTCTTAATGGTGAGCAGGTTACTGGCCTGAACATAGACCCTTGCAGTTTTGATATGCAAACTGCTTAAGGCATCTTTCAGGCTATAACCTAGTTGTATGTTCCGCAACTTCAAATAAGATCCGTTTTCTATAAAATAAGTAGAACTCCTGCCTTCATTGTTACGGTCTACAGTGGTTAAGGCCGGAATGGTTGAATTTGGATTTTGAGGTGTCCAGGCATCTAATGTTCTTGTTCCCCAGTTGGCACCCGGTGCAATAGAAGCAAAATCAGTTAAACCTTTATAGGTATTATACTCCTTTACACCTTGCACACCCTGGAAAAAGAACACCAGGTCAAACCGCTTGTAGCTGATGCTGGCATTCAAACCATAGGTAAAATTTGGATCTGTTGTTCCGATAAACTGCTGATCCTTGCTATCAATAACACCGTCGCCGTTCAAATCCTTGTACCGGATACGGCCAAGCCCCTTACCGGGCTGAACGGCTGAATTGTCTACCTCACTTTGAGAAGTAAACAAGCCATCAGCAACATAGCCATAAATAGAGGTTACCGATCTACCTAAAATAGTCTGATCAGTACCGTTACCCGGATAAGATGCAATCGCATCTGGTGGTAAGCTGGTGATCTTGCTTCTGTAAGCGGCAATATTGCCTGTTAATGTAAAGGATAAATCTTGCGAAACTCTTCCATTATAGTTTAAAAGGAACTCAAAACCAGTATTCCTAACAGAGGCAGCATTGATGGTACGGTTACCGGCTTCGCCTAAAACTGCCAGATAAGCCGGCGTAAGCAGGATGTCTTTTGTGTTCTTAACAAAGTAGTCTGCTGATCCTGTAATGGTGTTGTTGAACAAACCGAAGTCCAGCCCGAAGTTGGATTGGGAGGTCGTTTCCCATTTCAGATTATCGTTACCCTGCTGTATCTGGGTAAAACCTGAAGGCAACTGGCCAGTTCCTGCTCCATTGATATCGTAGGCAGAACCTGTTTCATAGCCAAAAACGTGGTTAACACCATAAATTGCAGAATACAGCGTATAAGGAGCATAATAAGGACTGGCCTGGTTACCGGTTTGTCCGTAAGAAAACCTCAGTTTCAAATCTGATATAGCGTGAATATTGTCTTTAATAAAACCTTCTTCGCTTAAACGCCAGCCCAGGGAAACTGCCGGAAAGACCCCATATCTTTGGTTCGTTCCAAACCGGGAAGACCCGTCCCGTCTTACTGTAACGGAGGCCAGGTATTTATCATCATAAGAATAATTGGCTTTACCGAAGAAAGAAAGCAATGCATAAGTTGCGCCAGAGCCGCCATTATCGATATTGGTTGATCCTGAGCTGAGGTAGGCATAATCTATGTTTTCCAAACCAACACCTTGTCTGGTACCGTAAAAGTTCTGATTGATATACTTCACTTGTTCCTGGCCAGCCAGCATATCGAGCTTGCTTTTTCCTTTGTTCAGATTATAGGTTAATGTATTGGTAAATATCCAGTTGCCCTCGTAGTTTGCATTCTGGTTTACCAGATTGGTTGGATCGGACAGGAAACCAGATACATAGGATTTTCTTAAAGTACGGGCATAGTTGCCATTGTAATCTGCTGAAATACTGGTGCGAAAATTCAGGCCTTTAACGATATTGACTTCTGCATAAGCATTTCCCAATATTCTTCCGAAATTGTTTTTGTTCTGTTTATTGTCTTCTATTAGTCTTACCGGGTTCTGTCTGTCGGCCATTCCTGGTGCAGGGCCTCCCCATCCTATTCCATCTACAGTATGAATTGGAACAGCAGGTTCTTCAATTTGAGCAAGGGAAGTCACATCGCCTGTTGGGATCAGTACATCCTTCATATAGGTCCCCGTAAATGTTTCGCCTATTTTTAAGCGTTTATTGAAAAAGCTATATTCAGAATTAAAACGGGCCGTAATTTTCTGGTCATGCGTTTCTTTGATCACGCCTTTGTTGTCATAATAACTTACGGAGAATAGTGAATTCCCCTTTTCATTTCCATTTGCCATAGACAGGTTGTAAGACTGGATTACCGAAGTCTGGGCAATCTCATTAAACCAGTTGGTATTGGCCGGCTTCATGGTTTTGGCTGCATCCAGGTACTCTGGAAGGACCACCTGGTTCAGTACTGGATTGCTGAAGTCATTGTTCCATTTGTACTGATACGTTTGATTGGTATTGGGATCCAATTTATCGTTTACTGCGGCTTGCCAGTACGCTCTGCCGCGTTCTTCCGTATTTAAAGTTTTCAGTTTTGAGGTATAGAACTGAAGAGAAACGGAAGCATCGAAATTGATATTGCTATATCCGGCTTTGGCCTTTTTAGTGGTTACAATGATGACGCCGGCAGCCGCCCTGGAACCATATATTGAAGCGGAAGCCGCATCTTTTAAGATTTGTATGGATTCAATATCACTTTGATTAATCTCCTGCAAACCGCGCTGGGTTTGTACCCCGTCAATAATATACAAAGGATCATTACCAGGCAGGCCAGGCAAAGGAAGTGTCGTATTTCCCCGTACCCTAACGGCTGCTGCGCCATTTGGAGAACCATCTGCCGTAATAAATAAACCAGGAACCCTTCCTTGTAAGGCTTTGATCGGGTTACCCACCGGTATATCTTTGATTTCGTTTACATTAACAACAGCTACAGCGCCAGTAATGTCCTTTTTACGTTCTTTCTGATAGCCTGTTACAACTACTTCGTTTAAATTGGTCGCTGCTACATCCAGCTGCACATTCACTGTATTATCCTTCCCTACGGTTACTGAAACGGTTTGGGCGCCCATGTAAATAAATTTAAGGACCTGCCCGCTTTGCCCGGGGATGGAAAATTTACCCCTGGCATCTGTTATTACGGTCTTATCTGTCCCTACCAGGCTTACTGTAACACCTTCCAGCGGATTGGAAGACTTATCTGTGACGTTTCCGGTTAATGTACGGACTTGCGCAAACCCCTGCAAGGTTACTGCCAGTAAAAGACAGCAAAATAGTATTGTTCGTTTCATACAATTTGGTTTTTTTTGGTTATATATTGGTTTAAATACTTTTTTCTTCTATACCCAGCTTTCGCTTCCATATGAACCTGTCCAGGTCAAATTTGGAATACTCCGGGCAGGCACCGGATTGCGCAGTGATAAAGGCGCCCATTGCGACCGCATAATCCAGGGTCACTTCAACAGGCTGCTCTCCAAGCTTCATGGCCAGGAAGGCTGCCAGAAAGGAATCTCCACTCCCTACGGTATCTGCTACGCGAATGTTATAGGCTGGGTAATCGTAGCGGAAGGAGGCCGTATAATAAGTTGCACCTTTACTTCCCTTGGTAATAAGTACTTCTCTGATATTGAATTGATTAAACAGCATATCTACTGCCTCCTCTTCTGTGTTGCAGGAAGCATCATACCAGCCTGCGATCATCATCAGTTCGGCTATATTCACTTTAACCAGGTGCGATCGGTGCAATAATGCAGCAATCAGTTCCCGGGAGTAATAAGGCTCACGGATATTGACATCAAACACATTGTAAGCCGTATACTCAAGCATTCTGAATAAGGCCTCCTGACTATCGCTGTTCCTGGAAGCCAGGCTTCCAAATATAAAAGCGTCGGCGCGTCGCAATATCGTTTTATATTCCGGTTGCCAGCTGATATAGTCCCAGGCAACAGGGAAAACAATATCATAAGATACTTCGTGGTTCTCCTTAATTGTAGCCAACACCTCACTTGTCTTATGCAGGTTATCACGTTGTATATAGTCTGCAGGCAGGCCAATACTTTGCACAAAATCGATCAGCTCTTCTCCCGAAACATCCTGACCTACTCTGCTGATCATATAGCTTTGGAGCCCTAGTTTTTGCAGATGGTAAGCTACATTCATTGGTGCCCCACCTGGTTTCTTTCCTGTTGGCAACATATCCCAAAGGATTTCGCCAAAACATATGGTTGTTTTTGTTGTGGATCTAGTCTTCATATTTGTTCATTTAGTGCATGACCAGGGTGGATTCAATTTGTTCCAGGGAACGTCCTTTGGTTTCCGGCATCAGACGCCAGACAAAAATGAGCTGAAACACCATCATGCTGGCAAAAAAGAAGAAAGTGGTTGCCCCTCCGAAGGTTTCGGCCAGATAGGGAAAGCAGAAGGCTATGATCGCCGCCATCACCCAGTGGGTAGAACTTCCCAGTGTCTGACCTTTTGCGCGTACCTGATTGGGGAAGATCTCGGAAATGAATACCCAGATCACGGCACCTTGCGAGAAGGCGAAGAACGCAATAAAGAGCATCATATAAGCCGGAATAGCAAAACCACTCATATTGCCGGAATAGAACGTATAACCCACGAGGAACAAGGACACAATCAAACCTACAGACCCAATAAGCATGAGTACCTTCCGGCCTACTTTATCTATAAAATTAATGGCGATCAGTGTAAATATAAAATTGATGAGGCCAATGCCAACAGTAGATAACAAGGAAGAATGCGCACCCAGCCCTGCCATTTCAAATATTCTTGGCGCATAATAAATAATCGCATTGATACCAGAAACCTGGTTAAAGAAAGCAAACAGCATAGCCAATATTACAGGTCTCTTATATTGGGCCGAAAATAACTTTTCTTTCTGACCAGAAGAACCGGAGAGCACTGCACCTGAATTTTGAATTGCTTTCAGTTCCTGTTCGCAATTAAGTGGATTGATGATCCGAAGGATCTCCAGCGCCTTATCTGTTGCGCCTTTTTTCAGAATTAACCATCTTGGGCTCTCTGGAATGAATCTGATCAGGACCAGGAATAAAAACGAAGGAAAGGCTTGTACGCCCAACATCCACCGCCAGGAGGTTTCTCCTCCCTGACTAATCAGATAATTTGATAAGTAAGAGATCAGGATTCCGAGTACAACATTGAACTGGAACAAACCAACCAGCCTGCCACGCCTGTCTGCTGGTGAAACCTCGGATATATAAATTGGTGCAGTTACCGAAGAGATTCCGACGCCTAAACCTCCCAGAAATCTGAAGGTTAAAAAAATATACCAGTTATCGGCAAGGGCTGTACCAAGCGAAGACAACAGATAAGCAATAGCAACAAAATAAAGCGTGTTTTTTCGTCCAAAATAATCTGAGGGGCGTGAACCTACAAGAGATCCGATTACAGTCCCTATTAAGGCAATAGAAATGGTGAGTCCGTGTTCAAAGACAGATAGATGCCAGAATTGCTGTATGGATTTCTCTGCGCCGGAAATAACTGCGGTATCGAATCCAAATAAAAAGCCGCCTAGGGCAACGACCATGGACCAGGCCAGGACGGAATGTTTTTTCATACGTGGGTTTATATATTGGTTAACGATTGCAAAGTAGATCAAATGGCTGTTAGGGGATACTGTTATTGTTTCAAATGCATTAAAATTTGAACAAAAACATAAATCACTGTATTACAGATATTTATTTTTAAACCAATACCCTTTCAACCGGATAACCTTCAATTTTAAAACCTGAAATGTATAATTTTGATACATAAAAACACCTTGCATAACCTGCTCACAGGCAGCCGGATTTTAGACTAAACTTTAATTTTCTATATCTTTAAGCATAGTGTCTTATAAATATGCCTTCAAGCCTTTATTTAAAACTGATCTTGTTATTGCTTTGCAGCGGAATGCTGCTGTTGGCTTGCAGTCAGAAAAAACAGCATACAGAATACACCATTGGTGTTTCGCAATGCGTTGGTTCCGATCTCTGGCGGAGAACCATGCTCGAAGAAATCAAAATGGAACTCTCCCTCCATCCCAATGCCAAACTGATTTATACAGACGCGGACAACAGCAGTAAAAAACAAATAGAACAGGTTAAACATATGCTGGAGCAGGGAATTGACCTGCTGATCATTTCCCCTAATGAAGCTAAGCCCCTGACCCCAATTGTAGAACAAACCTATAATAAAGGAATCCCTGTAATTATTATTGACAGAAAGACCTCCTCGGGTTCTTACACAGCCTATGTAGGAGCCGACAATTACCAGATTGGGAAAATGGCGGGTGAATATGCGGGAATGATGCTGAAAGGAAAAGGCAATTTCCTGGAAATAATGGGCCTGCCTGGCTCCTCTCCAACCATTGAGCGGCAAAAGGGTTTCGCCGACGGGCTGAAGAAATTTCCTGGTGTACAGATCCGTACTGAAATTTATGGGGACTGGCTTAAAGAAAATGCAGAAAAACAATTGCTCAAAGCAAAAGCTTCACTGAAGCAGACAGACGCGATCTTTGCACACAATGACATGATGGCTTCGGGTGCACGGCGTATTGTAAATCAGCTGAAGCTAGACCACAATATTAAGATTATCGGTATCGACGCGCTTCCAGGAACAGGAGGCGGATTGGAAATGGTGGCCAACCGGACATTAGATGCAAGTATGCTCTACGCAACTGGTGGAAAGGAAGCCATTCAAACCGCTTTTAAAATCCTGAACAAAGAGGAATTTTCAAAAGAAAACATCCTTCAATCGCTGGTCATCGATTCAACGAATGTACAATTGATGAAATTACAATGGAGCAAGATCAGCAGCCAACAGAAAGACATTGAGCGTCAGAAAATGCTAATCGAAGAACAGAAAGCCTTATTTAACAATCAGCAGACCGTATTGAATATTACGGTGATTACCCTTGTTTTAGCCGTAGTATTCGGAGGGCTTGCCTTTTATTCCTTACTGGAGAACAGAAAGATCAACAAAAGTCTGGAAGCCAATAACCAGGAAATCCTGAAACAGCGCAACCAGCTGATCGAAATGTCGGCGAAGGCCGAGATGGCTACAGAAGCCAAGCTCAATTTCTTCACCAATATGTCGCACGAATTTCGAACACCATTAACCCTCATTCTTTCCCCGCTGGAAGACTTACTTCAAAATGAGAAAATAAAGACCACAGCAGGACGAAATCTTAAATTGATCCACAAAAATGTATTCAGACTGCTGAGGTTAATTAACCAACTGATCGAATACCGTAAGATAGAGCATAACAAAATGCGGATCAGCGCTTCCAAAAACAACTTAATAGAATTCATTCAGGAAATTCTGGAAAGTTTTCAGCACAATGCCCAAAAACGCAATATAGATCTTCGCCTGGTTACAAAGGAGCAGCAGCTGATGGTATGGTTTGATGCCAATATGCTCGACAAAGTGATCTTTAACCTTCTTTCCAATGCTTTAAAATTTACCAACGCCAATGGAACCATTCATATTTTTGTACGTAAGGAAGAAGACTATATTTATGTTGATGTAAAAGACAATGGCAGTGGAATGTCGCCTGAAGAAACAGACCATGTATTTGAGCGTTTTTATCAAAGTGGCATTCATGCTGCCAAAGGCTCCGGTCTTGGTCTGGCCTTATCTAAAGAATTAATGTTATTGCATTATGGCGATATCAGCGTGTACAGTGAAAAATGGCGTGGCACCACATTTTCGCTTAAACTTCCAGCAGGCGACGGGCATTTTAGAGAAGAAGAAAAAAGGAAAGGAAGCCTGGATAAGGAAGAACTCTATGAGCAGGCTAAGATTTACACGACAGATCTGGATGAACCTGCAGAGGCACAGCATAATGATGCCTTTCATACCTTAAAAGAACAGTCTGTACTCCTGATTGAAGACAATCCTGATCTGCTGAACTATCTGAGTCATAAGTTTGCCGGTCAATATGAGGTCTTTACCGCCAATACAGGTACCAGCGGCATCACTTCAGCCTACGAGCAGGTCCCTGATCTGATCATTTCAGATGTCGTACTGCCTGGAATGACGGGTACCGAACTGACCAACAAACTAAAATCTGATGTCCGGACTTCTCATATTCCTGTCTCTTATACACATCTAAAAGGGGGGGGGGGGGGGGGGGGGGGGGGGGGGGGGGGGGGGGGGGGGGGGGG
>NZ_JAELTV010000369.1 GCF_016429005.1 Pedobacter sp. ASV19 | reverse complement strand
CCCCCCCCCCCCCCCCCCCCCCCCCCCCCATCAAACGACCCGCCCACCCCCCACAACAACACCGGCTAACGTTCGTCGGCAGCGTCAGATGTGTATAAGAGACAGTACGAAAATATCTCACCAAAAGTGGTGTGGATTCAACAATCATCTCTATCTTGCTTGTATTTCTTTGTTAATTTTTAATTTTTTTTCATTTTGTATTAGTCTGTTCTTCGTTTAGCGGTGTCTTTATAGAAACGACAGCTACGAGATGGAAGAGAATCAAAGAATATCGGATCTTTTAACCAAATACCTTAACAATACCTGTAATCAGGATGAGTTCGATGAATTTATTCGTTTAATCAGAACCAATCAGGATATGAGTGGTCTGGATGCGGCTATGAAGTTAAATTGGGAGCGTGCCAGAACGGAGCAGCTGCCTTATCATAAGAGCTGGAAGGAAGTCAGCCCAGGCCTTAAAGCCAGAAAGATCAATCTATGGCCGAAATCGAACCAACTGAAATACGCCGCTGTATTGGTCGTCGCAATTTTTGGCGCCTATTTACTATCCAGACCTTTAAGATCTGACTTATTTCAAGAAAATAACTCGATCACCCAACATACGGCTCCCATGGAGATAAAAGTAGTGACATTGGAAGATGGAACCATCGTAACACTCAATTCTAACACAGACCTTCGCTATCCTAAGAAATTTGATAAAAGTACCCGGGAAGTATATTTAAAAGGAGAAGCTTATTTTCAGGTTAAACATGATGATAAGAAAGCCTTTATTATACATTCAGGAAAATTAAAAACACAAGTATTGGGTACTACATTTACTGTAACGGCATATAATGAAAATGAACCGATGAATGTTTCTGTATTGACCGGTAAAGTTTCTGTTAAAGATGAGGTTAAAGATAAATGGATTATACTTACCCGTGGCCAGTCTGCATCTACGATTAAAGACCACAGTGGTTTTAATTTAATTCAAATGTCTAATCCTGAAGAAGCTATATGCTGGCTGGAAGATAAACTGATTTTTGATAATCTGACACTCGAAGAATGCGCTTTAAGACTGAGCAATAAATTTGGTGTTAAGATCAAAATAGAAAATACAAGAGTATCTAAAAAACGTATTACAGCTATTTTCCAGAAAAAAACACTACCCAACATTTTAAATGCAATAACCAAATTAACACATTCCAGTTACAAACAACAGAACGACGTATATATAATCTATTGAATGCCTGACAACAAAACAAATAATTAACCTAAACCCTAACCAAATCCCATTGCCTATAGACCAAACCAATTGACCTAAAAAAAAGGTCGAATGTGGTACCAGCACATTCAACCTTTAACAGAGCAGAAGCTCAATTCATCATAGTCAAGTCCCCAGGGGACATTACATCACTATAATTATTCAAATATATGACAAAAAAAGCATTATGCTTTCACCTGCCCTGTAAAGCGGTGAAAAGAATATTTGTGGCCACCCTTATTACTTTAATTTGTTCATTAGCCGTCCAGGCAAAAAGGAATCCCTCACAAGACCTCAACACCATTATATCTCTACATGTAAGGAATATGCCTGTTAAAGAGGTGTTAAAACAAATCAATAAGGAAATTAAGATCAGTTTTGTATTCAGTAATGACATTGTTACGGATCAACAGGTCAGTGTAAATTTAAAAAATGAAAAGCTCGGTTTTGTACTCAACCAGATTTTTGATCCTCTTGGGATGGATTATTCTGTCGCAGACGATGTCATACTCATTGAGAAAAAGATCGCTACTCGTCCTGACGGTAAGAAAAATGGAAAACTGCAAGTAAGTGGGGTGGTAACCGATGATCAGGGTATACCCTTACCCGGAGTAAGTATAAAGCTGAAAGGAGGGCCTGGAGGTGCCACCACACATGCTGACGGAAAATACAGTTTGACGGTTCCAGACGAGAATAGTGTGTTGATTTTTACTTATGTAGGTTTCCTTACCCAGGAGATTAATGTGAATGGGAGGAAAAATATTGACGTGAAAATGCATGAAAACGCGAGAGTTCTTAGTGATGTTGTAGTCACTGCTTTAGGAATTTCACGTTCAAGAAAGGCTTTAGCTTATTCAGTCACAGAAATTAAAGGAGATGAATTTACACAGGCCCGTGAAAATAACCTCGCAAATGCTCTGACAGGCAAAGTGGCTGGTGTAAATGCTACGGGAATTTCTACCGGTCCCGGTGGCTCCAGCCGTGTAATTATCCGTGGAAATGGTTCGTTATCTGGAGGCAACCAACCCTTATATGTGGTTAATGGTATGCCTTTGGAAAACTCTGTACCAGGAGGAAGTGCCACAACCAATGGCAGCGCTGGAAATGTAGACCGGGGCGACGGGATCTCCGGCATTAATCCGGATGATATAGAGTCAATCAGTGTACTAAAAGGTGGAACTGCTGCAGCTCTATATGGTGCAAGGGCGGCTAATGGGGTCATCCTAATCACGACAAAGAAGGGGAAGGCGCAAAAAGGAATTGGCATTGAATACAATGGAAATTTCACTATGGAAACACCGGCTGTATTTCCTGACTGGCAATATGAGTATGGTCAGGGCGATGGGGGAGTTAAACCCACATCGCAAAGTGTTGCTGTACAAACCGGACGCCGTTCCTTTGGTGCAAAAATAGATGGTTCAACGTATATCGCTGCCGATGGTCAAGAACACCCTTACACTGCACAGAAAGATAATATTAAAAACTTTTATCGTACTGGAACTAATTTTACCAATACACTTGCTTTTACGGGTGGTATGGAAACTTTTACTTACCGTTTTTCTTTATCGGATCTGAGCAGTAAGAGTATTTTACCAAATAGTGATTACAATAGAAAAACAGGGAATCTAAGTGTTAATGGCAAATTAGGTAAACGGATAACGATCGAAGCACTGGCTCAATACAATATTGAAACTGCAAATAACCGTTCTACAGCGGGTGATGCATTGGGAAACCCCAACTGGACACCTTATATGATTGCCAATACTGCAGATATCAGGTGGTTTGATCCAGGCTATGATACCCAAGGCAATGAAATTCCATGGAATGATGCCGGGATTGCCACCAACAGCTATTTTGTAGTCAACAAATTTAAACAACATGATACCCGGAACAGGACCATTGCACAGGGGGGGATCACTTACGAAATTGTAAAAAATCTTTCCGTTAAAGGTGTCGTGAGTCGTGATTTTTACAATTATAATTATCGTTACATTTTGCCTACAGGTACACTATATGTGCCAAACGGGCAGTACAATGAACTGAAGGTAGATGCTTCCGAAACGAATGGTTTACTGACTTTGAATTACTCTGGAAAACTCCATAAAGATTTTGCTCTGTCGGCCTTTGTTGGCGCTAACCAGCAACGATCTGTTTACAACCAGATGAATATTACCGGAAGTAATTTTACAATTCCCTATTTCTATAGTGCGACTAATCTTTCTACGATCTCAAATGTTCCGACGAATAACAAAACGGCCATTAATTCAGTTATGGGATCTGCAGATCTGAGCTATAAAAGTCTATTGTACTTAACTTTTACGGGTCGGCAGGACTGGTTCTCTACATTAAGTCCCAAGAATAACAGCCTGTTCTATCCTTCGATAGGCGGTAGTTTTGTCCTTACTGAAGCCATGAAACTTCCAGAGGTGATTAATTTCGCTAAGATTAGAGCTTCCTGGGCACAGGTGGGCGGCGGGGCGCCGAATCCCTACCAGATCAATCAGGCTTTTACCATGAATCCAAGTTCGGGGCAACCCATCCAGAGTGTTTCGAGCACCACCATCACCAATATTGGTTTAAGACCTTATACCTCTACTACAGCTGAAGCAGGTCTGGAAACCAAGTTGTTTGATAATCGTTTAGGTCTGGACCTCACCATATACAATCGGAAAACTACTAATGACATTGTCTCAACGGCAATTTCCGGAACAACAGGCTATAACAATGTGATCTTGAATGTGGGCGAACTAAGCAATAAAGGGATAGAGCTTCTGCTGAACGGAAGTCCTGTTAAATCCAAGAACTTTGGCTGGAATGTGAGCTACAATATGGCTTATAACAAAAATAGGATCATCAGGCTGGCTGAGGGATTGGATCAGATTCAAATGGCTTCTTCCGTTAACGGTTGGGCTTATATCAATAACATTGTAGGTGAATCTTACGGCAGCATAGTGGGAACACGTATCTTAAAGGATGCCAATGGTAATACGGTGTTTAATGCAACAACTGGTTTACCTGTAGCAACTGGTTTGCAAACTTTGGGAAATGGAGTTGCACCACTCACAATGGGGCTTTCTAATGATTTCAGGTATAAAAATTTCTCTCTGAACATATTAGTTGACGGGAAATTTGGTAATAAAATTTTCTCACTGATGGAGGTCTATGGTACACGTCTGGGACTGATGAAAACCACATTACCTGGCCGGGAGAACGGTTTGCAGATTAGTGGGGTGGATCAGAGCCTGTCTCTTATACACATCTGACGCTGCCGACGAACGTTAGCCGGTGTAGGTCTCGGTGGGGGGCGTGTGATTAAATAGGGGGGGGGGGGGGGGGGGGGGGGGGGGGGGGGGGGGGGGGGGGGGGGGGGGGGGGGGGGGGGGGGGGGGGGGGGGGGGGGGGGGGGGGGGGGG
>NZ_JAELTV010000368.1 GCF_016429005.1 Pedobacter sp. ASV19 | reverse complement strand
CCCCCCCCCCCCCCCCCCCCCCCCCCCCCCCCCCCCCCCCCCCCCCCCCCCCCCCCCCCCCCCCCCCCCCCCCCCCCCCCCCCCCCCCCCCCCCCCCCCCCCCCCCCCCCCCCCCCCCCCTTTTTAACCCCCCGCCCACCCCCGACACCTACACCGGCTAACGTTCGTCGGCAGCGTCAGATGTGTATAAGAGACAGCACCGGGTTGTTGTTTGCATAGTTATATCCTGTTAAAGAAGCCGTTGCTTCTGCTAAAGGATCAACCCTTACAAAACGGCCTAAGGCATCATCATAATTCCGGTAAAAGGTTTGCTGGTAATCCGGAACGTTACCATAATCATTCTGCCATTCAGATCCGCCATTATTCAACTGTTTAATCCCATCGGAAAGTGTACCTACCGGACTGTTGGGCAAGGTCATCCCAAAGGCATAATAACTGTTTTCCTGACGCACCACATTCAGGCATGCCAAAATAAGCCAGGGCTTTTACATTTCCCGTGGTATTGTTGTTATAGACAAAGTCATCGCTGTAATCTGTCCAACTTTTTGAGCTCACACCACTTTTGCTACGGCCTCCAAATATCTTAGCGAAAATAGTCCGGTTCAAATATAAAGTTTCTAAATAGACTTTATAATTACTTCTTACTTAAGTTCACACAGACTTTTTTCACAAAAGTTATCACCAAATAACTTTATTTATTAATAAAATTGCTAAATGAAATCCCCATATAAATAAGACCAAAAAGAGAACCCAATAGCAGTATTATTCCAAAAAACTGAAACATTTTTTTTCCATTATTGTCATATGAATTGTAATAATCTATGTATTTAATATATCTTTTTGACTTCAAATAGTAATAATCTAAAGGAAAATATATTGATAGAATAAGAGCTAAGATGATAGCAAACGAGAATAGAGTTCCAATTCTAGAAAAAAAATTTAACCCATTTTTAGAGTTAAACCGTATAAGCATTTCTAATACAGAAGACAACACTAAAAATGTTAACGAGTAAGTAACAAGAGCTATTGTCCGAATTGCTCTTGCCTCTTTAACAATACTTTTATGAATTACAGAAAAGCACAATATGAATAAGTATTTTAACATATAATATTATCTATATCCAAAATTGGAGTCTATTAAATGATCAATTTGATCTCCTGCTACTAATCGCGCTCCCATATAGAGAAGCCCCCGCCTATTACCCAAGGTGCACCGACCACGCGTACCACGAATCCTGCTCCGTATAGGCCAACTGTCATTCCAACATTAACCCAAGTTGATGTATTATCAGTATGTTTTGCCACATCAATTATCAGTAACACCTTCATGTTGCGCATTGTAAAAAGTTAACCCCTGTGTTCTTACAATAACCTAGTTCCCCATTTTCATAGGTCATATTTCTTCCAGCCATCGCACTTGCTATCTCCGGAGTAATACTATAAGTGACACCATACTTAGCAATCACGTCATTGACTTCTTTCTCCGTTGGCATATATTGTCCAAGATACTCATTCCATTCGCCCCGACTATTCTGGCGTTCCATCATCTTGTCATATCGCTGCTGGATCATATATTCGGGTTTAAGCTCTGTTCCGGTGTTTCTTACTCTTCCTTCAGGCATGGAAAAATAAGCTAAAACTCCATTCTCATATACAAAGCCATCTATATAATCAGTAGATTTTCCCACTACATTATTATCAAACAACTGTTTCTTAAGTAAAACTCCTGCAGCACCCTAAGTGTAGTTAATATAACGTCATATCCATAGGCAGCAACAAATCCGCTGAGGTTTCGAAATCCGGTGGCTGCATAATTTCCACCTGAACCATCGCTTATATTATCTAACCGATTTCCGGTATAGCTATAGTTCAGGTCATCGACCTCGGTTATTACATTACTCAGAACAGCGTTACGTTTTAGCGTCATTATATTACCATTTTGATCATAAGTAATGTTTTTCTCGTCAAATCCTGAAATACCGCTCCAACCCGAATTACCTTGTGTCCTATCGGCAAAATTAGCGTTTTTTAAACGATATAATTTATCATAGTCAAATTTGTAACTTCGTTCTTTCGTCACTGGCCCCTTGCTCATCCTTTTGACCGCAGAGATTAATCCGTTGTAATAATTCACATTGTTTAAGATCGCGTCCTTTTGGTCGTATAAAATCTCCATTCCAAAAACATCATTACTGTCGCCGTTTTTATCATCAATAGTCAGACTGCTGTTATTTATGCTGGTCATCTGCCCACGGATATTATAGCGGTAATCTATGTTCTGTAAATAACCACCAGAAGAAATCGATGCGCTAAAATTTGATCCTGCCGCGGCATTCTGCGAAATACCCGATGACCTGCAAGCCTTCGCAGGATCATCCGATATCGTAAGGCAACTTATGATCATGTACATGGGATCAAGTGATGCCGCTGATATATGCAAATATAAAGCCTGTAAAGATTTGATAGATTTGTACGATGCCCTTATTATGCAGGTGATGGTGCTAATTGCGGCCAACTTCGGCAAAGAGTTTCTGAAATATTGAACAGATATTATAACTGTGATAATGTAACAAACCCAGGTGGCGGGCAAGATCCGGGCACCGGGACTGGCGGTGGGGATAACAATACAAATCCTGACATAAGAAATAAAACTACTGATCCCTGCATTTCCAAAACCGTTGGTGCGGCGCTAAAAGCAAACAAAAATATAGAGGGTATTATGGCCCAAATCATTAACAACTTTGACCAGAACAAATCAGTCACCATTAATGTTTACGATGGTCAAACCGCCCATGGCACCCCTGGACAGACCACCAACATGAATACCATTAATGGGACTCTGGTCAGTGCGGATATCACCCTGCTTACTTCCTATTTTCAGGATTCCAGTAAAGAAAGCCTCGCCGCAGTACTCATCCATGAGTTCTTACACGCCTATATCAAACAGGTAGGCAGCGGTATTTTAAATTCACCTCACAATGAGATTGCAGCGAAATACATTGATCCAATGGCTGCTTATTTAAAGCAGGCCTACAATCTGAGTTCGACAGATGCTTATGCTCTGGCGTGGTCAGGGGTATCTGATTCTAAAGCATTCCAGGAAGCTACAGCTGATACTATCTTTAGTATGGCTGATGGAAATGTCCTCACCAAATCCGATATTAGTAACTTGTCAGCTCAATTTAATGGTGGTATAAAGGGAACTCCAATTTGTAATTAATATGAAACATTTAACCTACGCATTCATTAGTTTGGCTTTGATTTGTTGCTCCATCAAATTATATGCACAAGCGCCAGAAGATAAAACTAAGGGTGTTACCCCTATGCACGAATTTTTAAAAGCAAACATGGATAGTACCATTATCCTGCAATTTAATTCCAGCTGGGTTCATTCACCGGAGTATTTTATACTTAGTAAGAAAGGAGATACGTTGACAGCATTTAAATACCAGACACTTCCTGTATATGACAGTCGGATAGTCATGCCCAATTCAGTCGCCTCAAAACTGAAAAAGAACAGGGTAACGCAAATTTTTTCTGCACCTGTCGATATTAATCAATACTTCAATCCCCAATTTATCGCTCCCGATAGCATCAGGAAATTTTGGAGCAATCTTTCGGGCCTGCACCCTTGGCAAATGAAAGATGATGCACACGATGGCGTGGGATGTCCGACCGAAAAAGGAAAAGACCCCAATCAGATTTATGACGGCGGTGGAATAACCTTATTTTTAATTACAAAAGATGACATCAAAAAATTGTCTTTCTATGCACCTGCTTTTTATGAAAAACAATGTCCAGGAAGGAAAGGAAGGCAAGACATCCTCAAAATAGAGAAATACTTCTTGACTCATTTTCAGCCTGTAAAATTGTAAATCATTTACACTGCATCAGGTTTAAATTCAAAATGAAATCTAATCTTCAGCTACACAATAGAATTCTATTTTATTTACTTCCTCTGTGGTTTGTAATAACATGTTCAAATGGTAAAAACTCAAATACCCGGCAGGATGCAACTCTGAGTCAAAAAAAGGCCCTGGAAGAGATAGATCTGATCAATCAATACTTTTCTAAAGAAGTTAAAAAGGATTCTATTGTCCTTCTTAGCCAGCCATATAATTTACAAGCCACAGATTGCCTGGAGGAAGTCATAAAAGATTTGCCTAAAAGCAAGTTTACTCTGGAAGATTTTAATTCACACGCGGCAAAAGATACGCTTGAGTGGTCAGCCCACGCGCATCTATCTGTAAAATTATTACCTGTCGGAAAGCTGCCTGGAAGAAACGATCCAGCTAAATGGAATGATTTATTTCGCTCGATTGATGGTGGATACTTTCAGTTGTCCCATGTACTGTTTACAAAAGATCTAAAATCCGCGATCATGCACGTAGAATTTAGTTGCGGCGATAGATGTGGACAGGAAATGACACTATTGTTTCAAAAATCAGGTAAACAGTGGATACTGAAAAAAAGATATTGTCTAAAAGTGAGCTAATTGGCTCACTTTTTTTTATGTAAGTTCTCACTAAAATTCCTTTTAAGTGTATTCAATTGAACTCCCAAACATTTTAACACTATTAACCAGCCCTAACCCTGTCTCTTATACACATCTGACGCTGCCGACGAACGTTAGCCGGTGTAGGTGTAGGTGGTGGGGGGGTGATT
>NZ_JAELTV010000367.1 GCF_016429005.1 Pedobacter sp. ASV19 | reverse complement strand
CCCCCCCCCCCCCCCCCCCCCCCCCCCCCCCCCCCCCCCCCCCCCCCCCCCCCCCCCCCCCCCCCCCCCCCCCCCCCCCCCCCCCCCCCCCCCCCCCCCCCCCCCCCCCCCCCCCCCCCCCACCCACTTTTTTACGTTCGTCGGCAGCGTCAGATGTGTATAAGAGACAGACCGTAAAATCCTTATTATCACCTAAAGGCTTTACCAGAGAATAGAAAGTAGAAGTCCTCAGTAAAAGCGCCAATATACGTTAGCCAATAAGCAATGGCAACATCCTTAGTGATAAACCTTATGGTATAATGTTCAGCTCATTTTTAATAAAATGGAATCGGCTTAATCAACTGCCTGTACTTCTCTACATCAATAGCTGTAACACGCTCCTTCTTCATATTCTCCGTATATTCCAAAAAAGCATAATCCCTGGCATACTCAAATAACCTGGTATACGCCTTGTTCTTCTCTGCATTCGTCTTGGCTCCAGTCAGTACCGCTACTTTCTTCCCACCAGAATATACATACTTATTCGACAACATCGTGGTCTCCAAAAACTTAACAGAACTATGTTTCTCATCCGCATAATACCCTAAAAAACAATGCCCAGGCACCAGTACCATAATCGGATCAATGCCAATTTTCTTCAAAATAGAAGCAAAAACCACCGTACCATCCACACAATTTGCCTGATTCGTTTTCAACGCATTTTCCATAGTCCGCACCGCCTGGCTTCTAACATTCCCTACATCACCAGTGGTAGCAGTAATACTACTATACACAAAACCACGCTCGTGCAGTACCCGCCAAATCGCACTAATCTGTTTATCCACATCAGCGGCGCTGCCCTGATACCCAAACCAGCTGTCCACCATTTTAGTATTCAAAGCCGACCTCAAAATCCCGTCAATCGCCTCATGTTCCTCCTGAACAAAAGCACTAAACATAAACTTCATATCCACATCCTTATACCCATAAATGCAATCATTAACACTGCGCAACTGCAAAGTCTCCAACTTCTCCACCTTATTACCATCCTCATCAAACAACCTGAAATACACATTCATAGGAGCACTCGAAACCGCCTTAGACAGACGTTCATAATTCCAGGGGATCGGAGGATCCAGATACACCTGTTTACCGGCTTGCTCATACATATAAGTACCCCCAATCCTGTCAAAATATGTCTTATCTACAGACTCAATCTCCCAGCGCAACGGAATATTAGATTTTGTACTATAAATAGAAAACCCCAAAGGCCTGCTAATCGCCTCAATAATTCCTTTCAGTTCCCCCTTATAGCTGGCCATACAAATGATTGCCGACGGAAACAACTGCCCGTCAAAAAAATTAGCCGGTTCCCAAACCAAATTTGTAAAACCACCATCCTTAAATTTAAGTTTATTCATTTTCTTCTCCGGAATATTATCCGGATTCGGGTTCGACGTTCCCGGATTTCCCTTAGCGACAATTACATTTTTGTTATAAGTATTGCTGTTCTTACCCACCTCATCCTTCAACTTTTTATAGCTCCTGGTCATTTCCGTAAGCCCATTGATCAGGTCCTTCCCTTTGTTCACACCCTCCTTTATATCTTTCCAGAGTTGCGCCTTTACTTCAAACTGAAAAGAAGTAAATATGAATAGCGAAAAAAATAGTACAAATGATTTCATATGATGATCTTTTATTAATCAAAGCTAAGCACTAAGCCAACCTCAAAACCATACCTGTTTACAGGTATATATAAACAGAATATCAGATACTTAAACTAAATTAGCATCACCAACAAACAACCATGAGGTACTGGATTTGCACAATGCTCTATTTCGCCCTCCTTTTACCAGCGGTGCTACAAGCGCAGCCGGTTAAAGACACCCTCCGCATTCAAAAAAACCAAGGAGATTACCCATTAAACCAACACCTATACCTCTATCGAACCGATAAAAAAATCAGCCCTGAATTCCTGTACAACCAGATAAAGCAAGAAAATTTCAAACTTCTTTTTCCCGAAAAATCCTTCAGTGAACGGCTTACAGTAGCCAGATATTACTGGCTGATGTTTACAGTAGAGAGTAAGCTTCCACACGAAGAAACCTTCTATTACCAACTAAACAGTCTCGCGCTCGATCTGGTCAAAGTTTATCAGAAAAACGGAAACGAAAAATTTACCAGCCTGGGTACCTCCGGCACCAACGTACCTTTCTACTCCAGGCCATACAATTATTGCGATATCGTTTACCCCATTCATCTACAGCCGGGAACCACCACCACAGTGCTCATGATGATCAATAACGACGATGGAGACAACATACACTTCCTGCCACAGTTCCGTTCTACGAACACCTTTAAGGCTGAAGAACAACGATTCTATACTGTTATGGGCTTCATTACCGGATTAATGCTCACCGTATTTATCCTCAACCTGTTTCTGGGCTTCTTTCTCAAAGAAAACCTGCACCTGCTCTATGCCGTGTACATTCTGGTTGCACTGTATGAAATTTACAGTATGAGAGGCCTGGATATCCAATACCTTTACCCCAACTTCCCCATCCTGTCCGGCTATTTGCAAAACCTGTCTCCATGTATACTAGGCATTCTGATGACCTATATTATGCAATGGTTCCTCAATCAGAAAAAAAGCAACAGTAAACTAAAAACACTGGTAGATATAGGTCTTTGTACCATCATTGCATTGATTCCTATCAATCTTTTTATTTTTATAATTCTGCATGACAACCGCTATTTAACCGGTTTATATGAAATGGTACTGGCCATTACCCTACTTATCCAATGCCTCTTGTTCATTGCCTCAGCCATTGAAAAAGTAATCCAAAAATATAAACCCGCCTGGTTCTATCTGGCAGCCGTTCTTGTCTTTCTGATTGGATTGGTCGAATTTATCCTGATGGTGCTTTTTGGCGACCACCAGGAACTGGTTTTGACCCGCTTCCCTAACGATATAGAGATTGGTATTGTAGTAGAGACCCTGGTCATCTTCCTGGGGATTGTATTCCGGTACAATGCCTACAAAACAGAAAAAGAAAAGCTCATGATCGAACTTAACCAGCATCAGGAAAGCCTCCTGGAGAAAATCGTATTTGCCCAGGAAGAAGAACGCAAACGCCTGGCCAGAGACCTCCATGACGATTTAGGCTATACGCTAAGCACTCTATCACAACACCTGAGCAATACCAATAACACTCCCCAAACACCTGCACAAATCGAAAAACACCAAAACCATAGCCTCAGCCTGAGCAACAAAGCCTTTAACGATGTTAGAAACATCGCCCATGACCTGCTCCCTAAAGATTTCACAGCGCATGGGCTTTTCAACACCCTTAAAGAAATGATAGAAGAGCTTAACAACAACAGCACGATACATTTTGTACTCATCACCGAAGGAAATGAAAACCGCCTCACCGAAGTCAATTCCATTACTCTTTACAGGATAGCCAAAGAACTGCTCAACAACATCAATAAACATTCGCTGGCCAACCAGGCCGCCTTACAAATCTTTATAGAAAAAAGTAATGTACAAATCATGACCGAAGACGATGGTGTAGGCTTTAACAACAACCAACACAAAACCAACGGCATAGGATTAAAGAACATCAAGGGACGCGTAGCCTTCTTAAAGGGAACAATCCACGTAGACAGCAACCAAAACGGTACACAGACCATTATAAACATTCCAATATAAACCCATATGCTAAATCCTATACCCAGCACAGAAAACTTTAGCGTCATTATAGCCGATGATCATGATCTGTTTGCAGATGGATTAGAACGGATCGTGAATCATGTTAAAGGTTTTGAAGTCATTGCCAAAGTTGCCGACGGGCATCATTTGCTCCATATTCTCAACAGGATCCAACCCGATCTTATCCTGATGGATATTAATATGCCATTTCTGGATGGACTGGAAACCGCACAAATCATCAAAAAGAAATTCAGCAAAACAAAAATCGTCTTTATCAGCATGCATTTCGAAAGCACCTACAAAACCTTCCTCAAAGAAAATAATATTGATGGTTTCCTTATAAAAACCGCTAAAGCAACAGAACTGGAAGAAATACTCCCCCAAATCATGTCTGGAACAAAGGTTTTTAAAGCACCCTCCCCAACCCAGAAAAAAGACAAAGCCTTCACAGAGAAACTCCCGGAAACCGACTTTATGAAATTATACAAAATCACCCCAACAGAAATCGAAATCATACAGCTCATTGCAGAAGGTTATTCCAATAAACTCATCGCAGATAAAAGATCCTTAAGCCATTATACTGTAGAAACGCACCGCAAAAACATCTTCCGTAAACTAGATGCTAAGAACATGGCCGATGTAGTCGCCTTTGCCGTCATTCATGGCATTTACAAAAAACCTTAAAAACCTGAGAAAAAATGAAACCAAAAAAACTGTTGATCTGCCTGGCTTTAATAGCCTTTTCATTTGTAAAATGCCGGATGGGCGACTCTGAAAAAAAATCAGCTGTCCTCAAAGACACGCTAATGGTATTCCTGTCTCTTATACACATCTGACGCTGCCGACGAACGTTAGCCGGTGTAGATCTCGGGGGTGGGCGGATGAGTAAAAAGGGGGGGGGGGGGGGGGGGGGGGGGGGGGGGGGGGGGGGGGGGGGGGGGGGGGGGGGGGGGGGGGGGGGGGGGGGGGGGGGGGGGGGGGGGGGGGGGGGGGGGGGGGGGG
>NZ_JAELTV010000366.1 GCF_016429005.1 Pedobacter sp. ASV19 | reverse complement strand
CCCCCCCCCCCCCCCCCCCCCCCCCCCCCCCCCCCCCCCCCCCCCCCCCCCCCCCCCCCCCCCCCCCTTTTAAATCACCCCGCCACCACCGACATCTACACCGGCTAACGTTCGTCGGCAGCGTCAGATGTGTATAAGCCCCCCCCCCTATGATTGTTGATGATGAACCCATTGCAAGGGATATTCTAAGTCAGCATATCCAGACTACAGAAGGGCTTCAGCTTGTAAAGACTTGCATGCATGCTGTAGAAGCTTATGAGGGTTTACATGAATTCCAGATAGACCTGGTGTTCCTGGATATCCAAATGCCTTTACTGACGGGAATTGATTTTTTGAAATCTCTTGCACATCCGCCATTGGTAGTATTTACAACGGCCTATACAAACTATGCCCTGGAAGGATACGAATATAACGTAGCGGATTATTTGTTGAAACCGATTACTTATGAAAGATTTTTACAGGCTGTTCAAAAAGTAAAATCCAGAATGGTTCAGTCGAAAACAAAGGAGAAGGAGGAAGTTATCCAACAACCACACTATATGTTTATCAAATCAAATGGTAAGCTGATCAAGGTAGATTATCAGGACATTTTATATCTAAGAGCAGATGGGGATTTTACCTGGTTTAAGATACAGCAGAAAGAGATTTTCGCCAGTGTTTCTTTAAAAGATTTTGAAGAGAACAATACTTATCCTTCGCTGGTCCGGATCCATCGGTCTTTTATGGTTAACCTGGCCAGAATTGATGCCGTTAAGGGAAATATGGTGGAGATCAATAAAGAAGATATTCCAATTGGATCGATATACAGAACGGCGCTCTTAAAAACTATGGGCATGTAAAAACCCCTTATCGGCTTTAGCCAATAAGGGGTTTCCTTATTTGTTTTATAAATTATCTCGAATAATTTGGAGCTTCTTTAGTAATAGAAATATCATGTGGATGGCTTTCTCTCATTCCTGCTGCAGTAATTCTTACAAATTTAGCTTTCTGCAGATCTTCAATCGTTGCTGCTCCGCAATAATGCATTCCAGCCCTCAATCCGCCTACATACTGGTAAATAACTTCTGCTAAGGTTCCTTTATATGGAACACGTCCAACAATACCTTCTGGCACCAGTTTGGTCACGACATCTTCCTCGTCCTGGAAATAACGGTCTTTAGATCCCTGTTGCATAGCCTCTACAGAACCCATTCCACGATATGATTTAAATTTACGTCCCTCATAAATAATGGTTTCACCTGGCGATTCCTCTACACCTGCAAATAACGAACCTGCCATAATAGAGCTTGCTCCTGCTGCAATAGCTTTAACAATATCGCCGGTTTGCTTAATCCCACCATCAGCAATAACTGGAATTCCTGTACCAATCAGCGCCTGTGCGCATTCAAAAACAGCATAAAGTTGAGGAACACCTACCCCGGCAATAATTCTTGTGGTACAGATAGAACCCGGGCCAATTCCCACTTTTACGGCATCTGCTCCCGCAGCGGCTAAAGCTCTTGCTGCATCTGCAGTTGCTATATTACCTGCAATGACCTGCAAATCCGGGAATCTTTGTTTGATGGCAATCACCATATCAATTACCCCTTTGGAATGTCCATGAGCGGTATCAACAGTAACAACATCTACACCAGCCTGTACCAACGCAGCTACACGATCAATGTTATCTGCGGCAACACCTACTGCAGCACCCACGCGTAAACGGCCTTTTTCATCTTTACAGGCCTTAGGGTAATTTTTATATTTCTGGATATCTTTAAAAGTAATTAAACCTGCCAGATGTCCGTCTTTACTGATTACCGGAAGTTTTTCGATTTTATAGTCCTGCAAAATCTCTTCCGCCTGCAATAAGGTTGTTCCTTCTGCCGCGGTGATCAGATTTTCGCGGGTCATTACTTCTGCAACAGGACGGTTCATATCTTTTTGGAAACGCAAATCTCTGTTGGTAATGATACCTACCAATTTATTATCCGCATCGATCACCGGGATACCTCCAATTTTGAATTCCTTCATAATTTGAAAAGCATCTGCTACCGTAGCATCTTTACGAAGGGTAATTGGATCCTGGATCATTCCACTTTCCGAACGCTTTACCTTTCTAACTTCCTCTGCCTGACGTTCTATGCTCATATTCTTATGAAGCATACCAATTCCGCCTGCCTGAGCAATGGCAATGGCCAGTCCAGCCTCCGTAACGGTATCCATCGCTGCAGAAACAACAGGCACATTTAAACGTATTTTTTTGGTCAGGTAAGTTCCGGTATCCACGTCGCGTGGCAAAACTTCAGAATATGCGGGTACTAATAATACGTCATCGTAAGTTAGTCCTTCAGCTACAAATTTTTGGGGATCGAGTTGCATAGCAAATAATTATTAAGAGTTACTATTTGCCGGGCAAAAATACGATTATATCTGCTATTCTGCAATAGCAATGTGAATATAGATCGTTTTGATGAAAAGTTTACAATTGAATTAAAAAAAACAACCATGTCACCACTTTGAAGATTTCTTTGTTTTACTATTGCAGACATAAGGGCAACTATTTGATTGATGAGTACAAATCAAATGTTGTTAATAGGAAATGTCCCTTAAATTTATGCTGCTCAACTAAAGCTTTCCAGGTCTGGAAGGCTTTTTTTATTGACACCTCACTCTTTGTACCCCTGCTTTATTTTACACTAAAAATTATATTTTTGAAACACACAAATGTAAACAAGGAATTTAACAATCTATATTGCAGGCAAGTATGAAAGACAAGGAGCAGACTAAACAGAAATTAATATCAAGTGTTGGTGCAATTATCAGATCAAAGGGTTATCAGGGCTTAGGCGTTAATGCTATAGCCCGCGAAGCTGGAGTAGATAAAAAATTAATTTACAGATACTTTGGAAATGTTGATACCTTAATTGAAACCTATGTGGTCCAAAAAGACTATTGGCTGTCCTTCAATAAAAAAATTGAAGAATCAATTGAAAAGATTACCCGTAAAGATGATCTTGCCTTGATCATTACGACCATATTCGAAAAGCAGTTTGAGTATTTCTTTGATGAGGAAGAAATGCAAAAAATCATCCTCTGGGAAATATCTGAAAAAACTGAGCTGATGAATAGTCTCTGCAGGGTAAAGGAAAATTTTGGCGATAAGCTTTTTGCAGAAACAGATAAATTCTTTTTAAACTCCAATGTAAATTTCAGATCGATCAGTGCCTTATTAGTGGGCGGCATTTATTATCTGATCCTTCATTCCAAAAAAAATGATTGCAAAGCCTGCGGTATAGATATTAATACAGAAGAGGGAAAAAACGAAATCAGGAAAGCCATCAGGCAAATTGTACATTGGTCACTCAACTTACGAAATGAACCCGTGGGAACCTATATGCCGGATTTTACAGAAAGTTTCAAATAACACTCAATAACATCAGTGGTGCTGATGCGTAAAAAAATCATCTGCGAAGATTTCTTATCTTAGTTGCTTAAACAGATAACTTCATGAAAACATCTTTTAAGCTACCATTCATTGTACTGCTGTCCATCATGGCCTCCTGTAATAAAGGTGATCAGAAAAGCAATCCCTTTTCTGTAAAGAGCAAACTGCCCTATCAGGCACCTGAATTTGACCAGATCAAAGACAGTGATTTTAAACCTGCATTTGAGGAAGGGATGAAAATACACCTGGAAGAAATCCGGAAGATTGCAGACAATTCACAGGCTCCCACTTTTGAGAATACTTTAGTGGCTATGGAAAAATCCGGTGAGATGCTGACCCGGGTAAACCGGGTGTTTGGTTTGCTTACGGGAGCTAACACAAACGACCAGCTTCAAAAGCTTCAGGAAGAGATGGCGCCCAAGCTTTCTGCTCATGAGGACGCCATTTATTTAAATGCGAATTTATTTAAACGAATAGAAACCATATACAATTCCAGAACTACCTTAAAACTGGATCCGGAATCTTTACGCCTGGTAGAATTTCAATACCAGGAATTTGTACTTGCGGGTGCTAAGCTTTCTGACGAAGACAAATCCAAACTCAAAAAACTAAATGAGCAGGAAGCTTCTCTGAGTGCAAAATTTTCAAATCAGTTATTAGCTGCAGCAAAAGCAGGTGCATTGGTGGTGAACGATAAAACAGAGCTTGCTGGCTTATCTGTAGGAGAACTTGCAGCTGCATCACAGGCTGCTAAAGTGAATAAGGCAAAAGGAAACTGGGTATTACCTTTGCAAAACACCACACAGCAACCCTCATTTGTACAGTTGTCTAACCGCACCACGCGTCAGAAATTGTTTGATGCTTCCTGGAACAGAGCGGAGAGAAATGACAGCAACGATACCCGGAAAACCATTGTAGAAATTGCAAAAATACGGGCGGAGAAGGCAAGTCTGATGGGGTTCCCTAATTATGCGACCTGGAAATTACAGGATCAAATGGCCAAAAGCCCTGAGGCAGTAGATGCTTTTTTTAATCAACTGGTACCTTCTGCAACAGCTAAGGCAAAGGTAGAGGCCGCTGATATCCAAGCCCAAATAGACAAGCAAAAAGGTGGTTTTAAACTGGAACCTTATGACTGGAATTATTACGCAGAGCAGGTACGTAAAGCAAAGTATGATCTTGACGAAGGACAGGTTAAGCCTTATTTTGAACTGGACAAAGTCCTTAAAAACGGGGTGTTTTATGCAGCTACTCAGTTGTACGGAATCACTTTTAAAGCTGTCTCTTATACACATCTAAAAGGGGGGGGGGGGGGGGGGGGGGGGGGGGGGGGGGGGGGGGGGGGGGGGGGG
>NZ_JAELTV010000365.1 GCF_016429005.1 Pedobacter sp. ASV19 | reverse complement strand
CCCCCCCCCCCCCCCCCCCCCCCCCCCCCCCCCCCCCCCCCCCCCCCCCCCTTTTAGATGTGTATAAGAGACAGTCCATTCCCAGTTTTGAAATGTTTCCGTTAAATTCCAGTTTATTTTCTGAAGGAAGCGCAGAAACATCAACAGCTGCTTTTTGTTCAGGCGTCAGATTGTATTCTATGCCATAAACGATTACACCTTGCTGGATTTTTTTTTGAGCATGCGCATAAATTGCTGAGCTGATTAAAATAAGCGCTAGAACGCCTGTTTTTATTGATTTGAACATAATTTACTATTTAAGGTTACCAATTTATTTTCTCTTTATTAATAAAGGAAGCTATGCCTCTTTTAAAGTCTTCGCTTTCCCGAACTTTCGCATTGATTTGTACAGCCATGTCCAGGCTTGTTTCTAAATGCGGATTGGTGGTTTGACCAATAAGCTGTTTAGTGACCATCAAGGAATTGGATGAAGCGTTATTACACAAATTTAAAGCAAAATCTCTGGTATTTTGACTAATATCTTCTTTGTTTATTACAAAATTAATTAAACCATATTCTAAGGCCTTCGCTGCGGTGAAAAGGTCGCCTGTTAATAAGATTTGTTTGGCGATAGTTTCACTGGTCTTACGCATCAGAAAACAGGATACAATTGCGGGAACAAATCCTAGTTTAACTTCGGTATAACCAAAATTGGCTTCCGGAACTGAAAATACCAGGTCGCACACAGTGGCCAATCCGCATCCACCTGCAATTGCATGACCTTCTACTTGTGCAATAACAACTTTAGGTAATTGATAAATGGTCAGGAAAAGATTTTTCAGATTTTCTGAATCGGCCAGGTTCTCTTCGTAGGAGTTTTGTTGCAATTGTTGTAAATAGGCCAAATCAGCACCTGCACTAAAGGTATTTCCGTTAGCTTTAAGTATAATGACTTTTACATTTTCGTCATCGGAAGCTTCCAGCATTTTGTTTGTCAACAGCTTGATCAGTTCCGGATTTAAGGCATTGCGCTTCTCGGGTCTGTTCAGTGCTATAGTAGCAATGCGGTCTTCTACAGAATATAGAACCAGCGATTCAGTCATAGTATGAGTAATAAGCTTTGTTGTGACTTCAAAGATGCTTTATTTTCTTTAAACCCTGGTAGCTAAATTTAAAATGAACTTCTGTAATTCTGTGTTGGTCCAGCCAGGGCTTAATATAAAACTTAAAAGTAGTGCTTTTCGGGACTGCATCCGTTATTAACGTTGCTTTGTTTGATTTGATATATATACCTGTATAATTTTGTTTAAGCCTCAATACAATTATTTTTTGCTGTCTTTGGGCAATAATTTGCTGATTAAGTATGGATAGTTCCAACAGCAAAAAGAAAAGCAGGGAAGTAAAAAGAAGTTTTTTCTTTGCATACTCTAAGGATAGGGTAAATAGGATAATGCTTGCACTCAATAGTATAAGTTCTATCTGGTTAATCCATATGGCAGAAATACTGGCAAATGGCAAATTCGAAATCCACAGAAGACTAGAATTTGTGAAACGGATCAGCGATTCAAATGGAGTGGCGAGAAAATAGCATTTAAATAAAAGCATAATTAGTCCCGTATACATCATGAGTGCTGCCGGAATCATAATGAATAGATTACTGAAAAGGAAATAGACAGGGAACTGATGGAAATAGTATGTACTTAAAGGAAAGGTTGTAAATTGAGCAGCTAAAGACATAGCTAGAATAGACCAAAACTTGTTCATCCATATGGACTTAAAGGAAAACCATTTACAAATCTTTGGTTGGAGCCAGATCAAACCAAAAACAGACAAATAGGAAAGCTGAAATCCTATGTCAAAAAGAAGAAATGGCTCATAAAGGAGTATGCAAAAGGCGGAGAAACCTAATATATTGTAGCTGTTTGTTTTTTTACGAAGTGTTTTGGAGAGGATGAGGACCGTGATCATGATTGCGGATCTTAAAACTGAAGGCGATAAGCCTGTAATTAAAGCATAAAACCAAATGAGGAGGATAATGAATAAAGCTTTAAGGAATAACAGTGGAGAGGTTCGGTTTAAAAAAAACAGGATCCAGTTAAGAACCAGGTAAATGATGCCAACATGCATTCCAGAAACAGATAGGGCATGGATAGTCCCTGTTTTGGCGTATGCGCCTAAGGTTTCAGGGCTAAGATCTGATCGGTAGCCGAGGATTAATGTTGAAGCCACAGCATAGGCTTGCGGATCATGGATCATTTTTTTATAGATATCTACCTGTTTTTTTCTCAAATTCAGTGCATAAGAAATCAATGGATTTCCTTTATTTCGTTTTAAAGGCTTGATGTCTTCCTTTTTGAAATAGGCTTGATGATAAATGTTTTGCATGGCCAGCCAGGACTTGAAATCGAATGTTGTAGAAAGTAGAGGAGCTGCTATAGCCCGATATTTTGCCTTAATAATGAGGATGTCTCCATACTTTAAAGACACAAGTCCCCAATTGTTGATCTGAACAGAGATGAGGAGATGACCTGTACAAACCCGATATTTTCCTTTGGTTAAACCACCTATAACTTTTGATTCGAAATGCAGCTGTTTATTTCTGAGTTGTGGTTCACCCGTAACCTCTATTTTCAATAAGTCAAAGTTGGACTTGGAGAAGTGGTCTGTTCGGAGCAGTTCCTTTTGCAAAAGGCAGTGTAAAGCGCCTAAAAAGAGTATAAGTAGATATACCAATACTAATATATAATGTTTAAGTCGGTAGACTCTGAATGTTGAATAAAAGAAATTCAGTAAGAATAACCCAATAAAAAGCAACACAGATGCCGCACATAATGTATTTCGCAGAAGGTTTGAAGGAAAGGAGTATCCCAGGGCAATTCCTGCTAGGAAGAACAGCGATAATTGAAGAAAAATAGTTTCCTGTCGTTTTAATTCCATCTTTAGAATTGATAACGGAGTTGAATTTTTAATTCTGATTTGATATTTCCCTGAATTTCATCAAGTCCTGAACCGACTGTTCCTGCTTGTGGGTAGATAAATATGGCGTAACGGGTCCATAAGTCGAACCTTCGGGATAAGTTATATTTGAGATTAAGATAGGACCTTAGTCCTTTACCATTGTACATGCCAAAAGCAAATCCGTAAAGAACATCATCTTCATAAGCATATAATCTGGAATCGTAGCTGTCGGTATGAAAATAAGCCAGGCGTAAATTTCCGGATAAACGGGAAGACAAAGGTTTGTAGTCCATATCCTGACAAAAAAGATAGCCGTTTTCTGCGATGCCTTCTCCCTTTTGATATCTGCAGCTTTCTATGCGGTTTTGAAAGCATACCTTTCTGTTTAGCCGCCAGTAGGTTTCTAACCTCCAGTTTTGTTTGCTAACCGCTTCAAGATATTTCACGGATATCTTAGAGTCTGTATTTTGCTGGTCGAGTTTTGTTTTAAATCTAGCGGTTAATTTGAAAGTTTTAATGGGACTATAGATCATCTGGCCTTGTACTTCGTAGCCCGAAGACGCCGCATCTACTCTGTATTTTAGCCAGGGGAAGTGAAAAATATCGACGTAGAGGGATGCACTCCATTTTTTATCAATGTTATAATTTAAACCGGCATACCAACCTTTTTCATTTGCAGCATCGCTGTTTTCGCCTATGGCCTGGCTAAAATAACTGTGGTAGTTAATGTCATAGTTTCTGTGGAGCAGCACCGCAGACAAGTGATGGGAGAGATTGGTCATTATCCCATTAACCATTGCTGTCCCGCCGCCCGTGCTTTGGGCCCGCTCCCCGAAAAGATACAGGTTCCTAAAACTATAATTGTAATGGAGGCCGATGTTTAAAAGATCTTTTCCAGTAAAACCTTTTGCATCGTAAGGTCTGGTACCTGTTATAAAGGCATTCTCATAATGAGAAGCGTAAGCTATTGCCCCAATATTTAAATTGTTGCTGAGGTATTGCAGTACACCGCCATAAACCAACTGGCCCAAACTGTTTTTGTTTTTGATTTCTGATTTAGTCCTATGCAAACCGCTTACACTGATGTTGACTTGCCCATATTCACCATTAGGCAATAAACTTTGACTTGCATCTACATGTTTGTAAGAAATAAAGGGAGAAAATTCAAGATGTCGGGCTACTTTTATTGCAGCAGCAACCCCTCGGAAAAAGGAAGATTCATTAGAGGAAGTGTATGCTTTTAATCCAAGGTCTTTTTTTGCTGCACTGGTTACATCAGGTCCTTTCCCGAATGCAAATCCCGACCATAAGGTTAAGCCCTGACCAAACTGGAGGCTGTAATCTCCAATAACGAGTTTGGCCATTCTCCCAATTTGGTTAAAGCTTATTGAAAAGGAGGAGAAATCAAAATTGTATTTGTTGTTCCCGCTGAAGAATTGTTCTCCTGCATCTTTCTTGAATACAAGAGAAGCTGAAAAATGGTCACTATAATTATAGCGATACTTAAATAGTATTTTGCCAGGCGTTCCGAGATACCTGCTGCCCGGAAGGTCACTATAGCCTTTTTGTTTCTCCAGCCCTTGTGCATATCTAAGCATCAAGCTTTGGTTTGCCTTACTCCGTAAATTTTTAAAGGAAGGTATTTCAATCTCAGGATATTCCCCCAGGGTCACAAATGGGAGCAGATTAGAAATGGTTTCCATATCAAATGCATCAATCGCTGTCTCTTATACACATCTAAAAAGGGGGGGGGGGGGGGGGGGGGGGGGGGGGGGGGGGGGGGGGGGGGGGGGGGG
>NZ_JAELTV010000364.1 GCF_016429005.1 Pedobacter sp. ASV19 | reverse complement strand
GCCGTAAGGTCAGTAAACAGGTAACTTCCTTACTTATCCCGGGGAGCTACTGGTTCCCGGTTCTGACATCGTCCAATCCTTTCGACACCTCATCGATCGGTTCGCTTTCGCTCGTCTTCTTAACACTCACCTGGCACCTCTTACGATGCCTTTTCCACTAACGCTCGCCACCATGGCTCTTTACCACAGCAACTTAGTGGTGGTTTGGCTTCGGCACCTGTATGCCGAGCCGAGGGGCCTGCCCTCATCTTTAAATCAGCATTGCTTGTTTCACAACTAGCATTCGTGCCACTCAATAGCCTGCATTTTGTGTCACATCCGGATCTGACTGTATATCCGAATAAGGAATAGGGAACAACCAGTAGTTCCTGTTGGTCAGCCCTAATACTGCTCCCGCACGTTCGGTCCTCACCAGATCAAACCAGCGGTGTGCCTCAAAGGCAAACTCAATACTGTTTTCATCCTCAATTGCCAGTAATAAGGCTGCCTGCGTATCTGCTGTTGTTGCCGCCACACCGGCTCTTGCCCTTATGGTATTCAGATCTGAAGCGGCATCGGTCAGCTTGTTTTGTTGCGCTCTCGCCTCCGCACGGATCAGGTAAAGCTCTGCAATGCGGATCAGGTAAGACGGATCCGTACTGGTTCCAGCAGTGTTGTAGAGCACGCCATAAACCGTCGTTCCAGAACCAGCAATCAGGGCACTTCTGGTACCACCAACCGCCGGATTATTCAGTTTGGCAACCAATGCATCCGAAGGCTTCAACGTAAATTGCCCCCCAAAAGAACTTGGATACCAAAGATTCCAATAGGTATTCCTGTCGTTAACTGAATAGGCAAGCTCCAAAACAGACTCTGTACTTTGAAAAGGTGCAGTGAAAAAAGTTTTATAAGGATTTACCAGCTTATATTTTGTATTGCTGATCACCTGAGTAGCATAAGCCTCCGCGTCTGCCCACTGTTTTCTGTACAGGTGCAGCCTTGCCCGCAACGCCCTTGCAGTACTTTTCTGTGCACGGTTCCTGGTGGTGGCATCCTCCGGCAACAACTGCTCGGCCTGCGTCAGATCTGCCAGTACCTGATCATAAGTCTGGTCAAGCGTACTTCGTTTAATTCCTTTTAACACACTCAGGTCGGCGGTGGGTTTCAGCTGAAGCTGCACCCCGCCCCATCCTCTGCCTAAATCAAAGTAAGCCAGAGCACGGATAAAATAGGCTTCCCCTAGAATTTTGTTTTTTTCCGTAACTGTAAGCAAGGGATCATTTACCTGAGGTACATATGCAATGACGCTATTGGCAGAATTGATCGTTTTGTAGATATTCTGATAAGCTGCCACCGTAATTACGTTGTCTGTAGGTATGGCATTCTGGTCCAGCTGCAGGTATTCGCTCAGCGTTCCGTTAAAGATAACGTTATCTGCAGTAATGGTACCCAGTGTAGGGTAAGAAGACGAGTAATAGTTTTGCACCCTGTCATAAGTACCAATAATTGCCGCCCGGGCCGTACTTGCATCCGTAATTGAACTTGCAGTGGGCAACGCATAATCCGGTACTTCCTCCAGGTATTTTTTGCAGGAAACCGAGAGCAGTACAAAAGTTAAAAGTACGGTAGTTCTGATGTATGAAGTGTTCATTTTTTTCCGTTTTATGATCATTAAAAGGTTACGTTTGCACCAATCTGTATAGTTCTTGGCTGAGGTACTGTTGCCCAGTCATAACCCACAGTATTCTGGTTGTTAGACTGCGAGCTCACCTCCGGATCAAGACCTCCATATTTGGTGAAGGTCAGCAGGTTGGTTCCCTGCGCGTACACCCGCAATTTACTTACACCGATCCGGCTCAGCACATTCTTCGGAAGCGTATAACCCAATGTCAGTGTTTTCAGTCTGATAAAAGATCCATCTTCCAGGTAGCGTGAAGAAAGACTAGCCACGTTTCCACCATAATTGTTTGCTGCACCGCCGTTTTCTGAAGGATTTCCACTATAGGTCGTTAATCGCGGAATGTCGGTGATGTCGCCAGGCTTCTGCCATCTTTCCAATTGACGTGGCAGGAAACCAATATTTGCCTGCGTTCCGCCATGTACCATAAAGAAATCGTTCATGTTCATGATCTTGTTGCCCTGCTGGAAATAAAAGAAGAAGCTGAGATCAAACCCTTTAAAACTAAAGTTATTTGTTAGCCCTCCGGTGTACTTAGGCAGCGCATTACCCACAATCTGGCGATCGGCAGAGGTAATCTTTCCATCATTATTAACATCTTCATAAACTGCATTTCCAGTTTGCGGATCTACATACAATTGTTTGTACAACTGGAAAGAGTTCACCGCATAACCTTGCCTTAAGATCGAGATGTTTCTCCCCGAAGCACCCAAACTGATATCTGAAGCCAGTTTCTCAATTTTATTGTTGTTAAAAGAAATATTAAAATTGGTACTCCATTGAAAAGCATCGGTCTGGATATTAGTGGAATTGATACCAAGTTCAAATCCTTTATTCCTTACCGCACCATAATTCTGCAGATAAGACGAGAATCCGGAACGGTAAGGCACAGGAACATTCAGCAGCAGGTCATAGGTATATTTGTTGTAGTAATCTGCAACAATTTCCAGACGCCTCTTCAAAATCGTAAATTCTGTTCCAAGGTTAAACTGCCTGGTGGTTTCCCATGTCAGGTCGGGATTGATCAATTGTGAAGGAGCAATACCTGGTTGTTCGAGATAATTGGCCCCCGACGACCAGAGTCCCTGCGCAGCATAAGCCCCTATACCATTCTGGTTACCGGAAAGGCCCAAACTGCCACGCAATTTAAATTCATCAAAAAAGTTCAGGTTTTTGATGAAGTCTTCCTGGCTCAGCCGCCATGCCACCCCTCCAGAAGGAAAATACCCCCAACGCTTGTTCGTTCCAAATTTCGAGGAACCATCTGCCCGAATACTTGCATCAATGGTATACTTTCCATCGTAGGTATAGCTGGCCTTACTGAAGAAAGACAAGAGCTTCGTTTCAGATTGTGATGCTGTACCCGAACGTGTGGCAGCCACTGATATCGATTTGAGGCTGTTTGCAGCAAAGCCAGTCCCTGTAGCTGTTGTGGTTTGATTCAATACCGTATTGATGGTATTCCCAATCAGCGCATTGATATTATGCTTTTTACCCTCACCCAGGTTTTTCACAAAACTCAAAACCTGTTCATTAGTAAGTACCAGTGTTTTATTTTCGGTAGAAGATGCAGAGCCATTACTGGCAATACCAGCACTAATAAGTGTATTTGAATAGCTATTGTCATACTCGCTGGTATTGTCAAGGCTCCAGCTGCTGCGCAGTTTCAGGCCAGGAAAGAAGGTGTACTCCCCATAGATATTACCGATCGTCCTCCATCCAACAGCCTTACTATCCAGGTTGTTAATGAGCGCAAGGTGGTTATCAAAACTTCCATACCGGGCATAAGTACCATCGGCATTGTAAATCGGCAGATAAGATCTTGGAAAAAGTGCGGAGTTGATCACCCCCGTTGGATTGTTATCGCTACCGCTCAGGTTTCTGTCAGAACGAATAAAATTGATACTCGTACCCACCTTAAGTTTATCGGTCAGGTAATTATCGTAATTAAAGCGGCCGGAGTAACGCTTATAGTCTGAAGGCTTCACAATAGATTCCTGACTCAGGTAGCCTAAACCAATATAATAGGTACTCTTATCAGTTCCCCCCAAAGTGGAAAGTTCATAATTTGATGTTCTGGCCGTTCGGAACAGGCCACTGATCCTGTCGTAGGTTGGCAGAGCCGAGGGATCCGGGAAAGGCAACTCCACTGTAGAAGGACTCTTACCATTATCAATAGCTGTATTGATCCTTGATTCATTGGTTAACAGACCCACTTCTGGCCCCGTGGCCACTTTAAATTTATTCACAGCAGTAGACCATCCCTGGAAAGTATTCAGGCTGATGGCTGCCTTGGTATTCCGTTTTCCCCGCTTGGTTGTCACAATGATTACTCCGTTAGCACCGAGTGAACCATAAATCGCTGTTGCATTTGCATCTTTCAGAATCTGGATGTCCTCGATATCAGAAGGATTCAGATCGGCCATCGGATTAGACGCAGCCTGGTTTCCCAATCCTGCAGAAATAGGGTCATTGTTGTTTACAAATACACCATCAATAATATACAACGGATCGACGGAAGCATTAATTGAATTGTTTCCACGTATACGAAAGGTTACCCCTCCTCCAGGCACACCAGAGTTTGTGCTTGCCTGTACGCCAGTGGTTTTCCCCTGCAGCAGCTGATTGAAACCGCCTGAGGGCTGGTTCTGCACCACTGCGCCACCGATACTGCTGATGGCACCAGCAATGTACTTCCTCTCCTGGCTACTGTAACCGGTAATCACTATATCGTTTAACTGGTTAAGGGTTTCCTGCAATTTGATCATCACAGGACTGCCGTTAACAACCACTTGTTTCTGATCGTAACCAATAAAACTGACCAGCAGCGTATAAGGAAAGCTCTGTCCCGTCACAAAGCTGAATTTCCCGTCAGAATCGGTTGATACCGTATGGGTGGTTCCTCTAATTTTAACTACCGCACCAGGCAGTGGTTGGTTGGTCGAAGCATCCACTACAGTACCATTGAGCTGTCTCTTATACACATCTGACGCTGCCGACGAACGTAAAAAAGAGTGGTTTGGGGGGGGGGGGGGGGGGGGGGGGGGGGGGGGGGGGGGGGGGGGGGGGGGGGGGGGGGGGGGGGGGGGGGGGGGGGGGGGGGGGGGGGGGGGGGGGGGGGGGGGGGGGGGGGGGGGGGGGGG
>NZ_JAELTV010000363.1 GCF_016429005.1 Pedobacter sp. ASV19 | reverse complement strand
CCCCCCCCCCCCCCCCCCCCCCCCCCCCCCCCCCCCCCCCCCCCCCCCCCCCCCCCCCCCCCCCCCCCCCCCCCCCCCCCCCCCCCCCCCCCCCCCCCCTTTTAGATGTGTATAAGAGACAGGGCGTATACCACTAACAACCGTTTCTTTCATAGGGCCGAAATTAATAAAAAAAAAGATTTGCGGCTGCAACTTTAAACGCATATGGCGTTTTTTACTATTTTTGGATTGATGATTAAGAACTTAAGATTACTCCACAGGGTGTATGTTGTTTTCGTTATTGTGTTCCTTTTTATGATCTTTTACCCCTTCTATTATATAACTTCCAGAAAAACAAAATGGTATGGTATGCTAAATAAGCTTAGAAAAGCAAATAGTTTATTGTGCAGCTTTTTAACAGGCATTTTCTTTAGGATCAATCTGGATGAGCCACTGGAGGAGAAAGAAACTTATATTTATTGTGCGAATCATACTTCTAACCTGGATGTGATGATTCTTTGCATCCTGGCTAAAGGAAGGTTTCATTTTATGGGGAAAGAGGAGTTGTTAAGGCATCCCATGTTTAAGATCTTTTTTAGTACGGTAGATATTCCTGTGAAAAGAGAAAGCCGGATATCTGCTTTCCGTGCATTTAAGCGAGCGGGTGACAATCTGGAAAAGGGAATGAGTCTGGTGATCTTTCCAGAGGGTGGAATAGGTGAGGAACATTATCCTCCGGTGCTGATGCCATTTAAAAACGGAGCTTTTCGTTTGGCTATTGAAAAGGGGGTGCGTATTGTTCCTGTAACAATGAATGTTTGGAAAAAGATGTTTGATGATGGTACTAAATATGGAAGTCGTCCAGGGATTTGCGATATTTACGTTCATAAGGCGGTTAGCACAAAGAATTTGAAATTGGGAGAAGAGGACTTGCTGAAAGATCAGGTATTTGAGATAATAAATAGTAAACTTGCAGTGTAATGAACATAGATAAGAAAACCATATATAAAGTAGCTGATCTGGCTAGAATAGAGGTCAGGGAGGAGGAAGTAGATCATCTTATAGGAGAGATGAGCAAGGTGCTGACTTTCATGGAAAAACTCAATGAGTTGGATACGGATAAGGTAGAACCACTGGTGTATATGAATCCGCAGGTAAATGTTTGGAGAGAAGATCAGGTAAAGGTAGAACTGAGCAGGGAAGATGGATTGATGAACGCGGCCAGGCATAATGAGGAATTTTTTATGGTACCTAAGATCATAGAAAAATAGCAAGGGTTGTAACATTAGGTCCTGCTGGGCTGTCTAAAAAATAAAATATTATGGAAAAACCGTTGATCCACATTAAAGATATTGGACGTAAGTATGTGATAGGAACCGAAGTGATCCATGCTTTAAAGTCGGTTTCTCTGGATATACATAAGGGGGAGTTTGTCGCTTTAATGGGGCCCTCGGGTTCTGGTAAGTCTACTCTGATGAATATTTTGGGTTGTCTGGACACGCCGAGCAAGGGTGATTATATCCTAAATGGTATTAATGTTAGCCACATGAGTGAGAATGATCTTGCTGAAGTAAGAAACAAAGAGATTGGTTTTGTTTTTCAAACGTTTAATTTGTTGCCAAGGTCTACTTCACTTGATAATGTTGCACTTCCGCTGATTTACGCTGGGGTGAGCAAAACTGAACGTAATAAGAAAGCACAGGCGGCACTTGAAAATGTAGGACTTGGAAACAGGGTTACCCATAAACCAAATGAGCTTTCAGGTGGCCAGCGCCAGCGTGTTGCAGTGGCGCGTGCACTGATTAATAATCCTTCTATTATACTTGCTGATGAACCTACAGGAAACCTGGATACCAAGACCTCTATAGAGATCATGGGTCTGCTGGAAGAGATTCACAGCAAGGGAAATACGATTATTTTGGTTACGCATGAGGAAGATATTGCACTTCATGCCCATCGCATTGTAAGGATGCGTGATGGTTTGATTGAAAATGATTTTCAAAATACCGATATTAAGACCGTTTCGCCACGTCTTACTGTACTGCAGGAGAAGGGTGATGATTTTGAAACGATTGGCTAAAAAACATGAAAATTTATACTAAGACTGGCGATAAGGGGTTAACCTCATTGATAGGGGGAACCCGTGTTCCTAAATTTCACCTCCGCATTGAGTGTTACGGTACCGTAGATGAACTGAATTCTTATATCGGATTGATTATGTGTCAGGATATAGATAGACATCATCAGGGAGTACTAAAAGAAATACAAGACCGTTTATTCACTGTTGGTGCTTCACTGGCTGCAGATCCGGAAAAATCAAGAATGAAAATTCCTGATCTTTACGAGCGTGATATTGAACTGCTGGAAAAAGAAATGGATGCCATGAATGAAATATTACCTGGATTGAAACATTTTGTATTGCCAGGGGGAAATACGGTGGTTTCTTACTGTCATATAGCCAGATGCATTTGCAGAAGGGCAGAACGACTTACGGTACATTTGGCTTCTGAAAGTTTTGTTGACGAAAAAATGACCATTTATTTGAATAGATTAAGTGATTATTTATTTGTTTTGGCTCGGAAATTGAATTTCGATGCTAAAACGGAAGAGAATATTTGGATTCCCCGTGTTTAAAAATAAAGTGGAAAAAAAAGTTTGTTTTCATCAAGTTTTTTAATATACTTTTGCGGAATTAAAAAAGAATAACTAATAGTATAACATATGTATTGGACATTAGAACTCGCATCGCATTTGGAAGACGCTCCATGGCCTGCAACAAAAGATGAATTAATTGATTACGGCATAAGATCAGGTGCTCCGGTAGAAGTTATTGAAAACTTACAAGCGCTGGAAGATGATGGTGAACCATATGAAACTATCGAAGAGATCTGGCCTGACTATCCTACCAAGGATGACTTCTTCTTTAACGAAGATGAATATTAAAACCCATTTAAAGCCCCGCCAACCGCGGGGCTTTTTATTTTTGGAACGAAGATTGTTTAGGTAATGTCAGGAAATGTTTAACGCATGCCAAATTTAATTAACAACTAAAAATCTACATTATGGGAAATTTACTTTATCTGGTTGCTGTGGTATTGGTAATACTATGGGTCATTGGCTTTTTCTTTCACGGCTTTGGTGATGTCGGAGGCTTGATTCACATTCTATTAGTAATTGCTGTTATTGCAATTATTTTAAAAGTGATCAACAGAGCCGCTTAATATAATAGAAAAAAGCTCCTGAACATCAGGAGCTTTTTTTATGCATATACATTGATGCGATTTCCAAATCAAAAGGATGTGTAATCTTAATGTTTTCTCTTTCTCCTTCTATTAAATGGATTTTATAGCCTGCGTGCTCAACCACTGAGGCGTCGTCGGTATAGTTATTTCTATATGGCTGTTTATAGGCTCTTTTAAGCAGGTCCGACTGAAACGTCTGCGGGGTTTGTATCAGGTAAACCTCATCTCTGTTTAAGGCTTCGTTTTTATCCCCTTTTAAGGCTCTTACAGAGTCTGTTGGATGGATTGCTGCAACTGCATTCCCGTTTTCTTCAGCGGCTTTAAAGCTGCGTTCTATCAGGTCTGCGGACAACAAAGGTCTTACTGCGTCATGTACAGCAATTATACTTTTACCTTTTATGACCTTTAGGCCATTCATCACAGAATGAAAACGCTGTTCTCCTCCTTTTATCACCTGATGAGGTATTTTAAAATTGTACTGTTCGCATAATGCTTCCCATCGGTGGTGTTCATGGATGTTTAAAACAAGTAGGATTTGGGGCTTTAATTTGCACTGGTGAAAAATTTCAAGGGTATGCATTAAAATCGGCTTGTCTTCCAGCAACAAAAACTGTTTGGATATGGCTGCTTTCATTCTGCTTCCCGATCCTCCTGCAACTATTATTGCATAATATTTCATCTGTATCTGTTAAGAATGATTTAAACAAAAATAGGAGATCTCTACCAATGGTGGAAATCTCCTATTACAATGTTTTAGTATCTGTATTAGATAATCAGCATGGCATCGCCATAGCTATAGAAACGATATTTTTCTTTTAAGGCCACTTCATAGGCATGTCTCACATATTCGTATCCTCCGAATGCACTTACCATCATCAATAAAGTAGATTCCGGAGTATGGAAGTTGGTGATCATTGAATTGGCTATGCTGAAATCATAAGGAGGAAAGATAAATTTGCTTGTCCAGTCGTTTGCTGCTTTTAATGTCCTTCCAGAAGACACTGCAGACTCGATAGCACGCATGGAAGTTGTACCCACCGCACAGATCTTTCTTTTTTGTTCCAAAGCTTTATTTACAATATCAGCATCTTTTTGCTCAATAATGAATTGTTCAGAATCCATTTTGTGTTTGGTCAAATCTTCAACTTCAACAGATCTGAAGGTTCCCAAGCCCACGTGTAAAGTTACTTCTGCAAAGTTTACGCCTTTGAGTTCAAGTCTTTTCATCAGCTCACGGCTAAAATGCAAACCTGCAGTAGGGGCAGCGACAGCACCTTCATGTTTTGCGAAAATAGTTTGATAACGTTCTTTATCCTGAGCTGTAGCTTTTCTTTTAATGTATTTTGGAAGAGGGGTCTCTCCTAAAATTTCGATGTTCTTTCTGAATTCTTCATCTGTTCCGTCAAACAGGAAACGAACTGTCTCTTATACACATCTGACGCTGCCGACGAACGTTAGCCGGTGTAGATATCGGTGGTGGGCGGAGAATTAAAAAAGGGGGGGGGGGGGGGGGGGGGGGGGGGGGGGGGGGGGGGGGGGGGGGGGGGGGGGGGGGGGGGGGGGGGGGGGGGGGGGGGGGGGGGGG
>NZ_JAELTV010000362.1 GCF_016429005.1 Pedobacter sp. ASV19 | reverse complement strand
CCCCCCCCCCCCCCCCCCCCCCCCCCCCCCCCCCCCCCCCCCCCCCCCCCTTTTCAAGCAGAAGACGGCATACGCGATAGAGCTGCCTGTCTCGTGGGCTCGGAGATGTGTATAAGAGACAGCTTTTATTTGAGGACGAGTAGCAACCGGGATAAATACCTCATTTCTTTAGCCAGTTATTTAACTGAAGTGTCAGACTCTCTAAACGAGCAGCTTGATGCAAAAGAACTTTCTGCTTTTATTGACAGGGAAATTGAAAAGCTTCCCGCCAAAATGAAAGAAGTGTTTATTTTAAGCCGGCAGGGAAACTTGTCTTACAAAGAAATTGCGACACAGCTGAATATCTCAGATAAAACGGTAAAGAAGCAAATTAATAACGTTTTAAAGCATTTGCGCGTCAATTTAGATGAAGAATCTACAGGAATGATTGCAGTAACAGTGATTGCATTATTCCAAAAATAATTTTTTTTTCATTTTCATCTACTACCATGAGGCTCGAGCTGCAACTTACAGTTATAAAGGCCAAATATGAAAACGAAGTTAGCAGAAGAATTACTTGAAAAATATGAGCAGGGCAGATGCACGGCTGATGAGCAGGTTCTTGTAGAGCTGTGGTTTCAGTCTTTGGAAAGTAAGGCGCTTGAGATGGATGCTAAAGAAAAGGCAGCACTTTCCGTAAAAATGAAAACTGAAATTGATAAAGGAAACGGATTCTTTAAACTGTATAGAAATTCTTTATGGTCAGGCTTTACTTTGCCGCGTATTGCTGCTGCAGCAGCTGTTCTTTTGGTTGTTGGCTTGGGCCTTTTCTTCTATAGCCGCTATATTAACACACTTCGTCATCCCGAGGGAAGCGCAGCGACGAGAGATCTGTTAGCAAACGACATCAAACCCGGCTCCAACAAAGCCTACCTCATCTTATCAAACGGAAAACGCTTATCCCTAACCGATGCCGCCAACGGCGAACTCGCTAAAGAAGCAGGAGTGGAGATCACTAAAACCGCCGACGGACAGGTAATATACACCACTCGTCATCCCGAAGGAGGCACGACTGAGAGACCTGTAAGCGGGAGTAGAGATCTCTCGTCGCCGGGCTTCCCTCGACATGACGGGGGAAGGGTCGAGATGACGGAGGTGGCGCTCAACACCATCGAAACGCCCCGCGGGGGGCAATACCAGATCCGGCTCCCTGACGGATCCAAAGTATGGCTTAACGCCGCTTCTAAATTGATTTATCCTGTTTCCTTTAATGGGCGTGGGCAGCGGGTGGTTGAACTTAGTGGCGAAGCCTACTTTGAAATATTTAAGAATAAACTCCAACCTTTTGTAGTCAAATCCAAAAATCAGGAAGTAACTGTACTGGGAACCCACTTTAACGTGAACAGTTATACCGATGAGGGCAATGTGAAGACAACGCTGCTGGAAGGTAGTGTAAAGGTGAATCAGGACATCCTCAAACCAGGTGAACAATCTACCCTTGCCGATGGCAAGATAACCATAAAAGATGTCGACGTTTCCTTTGCCATAGCCTGGAAAAACGGCCTGTTTGCCTATAAAAATGCACCACTCGAAACCGTGATGCAGCAAATTGCCCGTTGGTATGACGTAGACATTGTATACACCAACCCACAAACCAAACTACAAACCTTTAGCGGAACCGTATCCAGATACGATAATGTATCTAAAATATTAAAAGCCATTGAATACACCGGATCTGTTAAATTTAAAATGGAGGGACGGAAAATTATTGCCAACTAAATAACCGACTAATATTAACCAAAACCAACCAACCATGACCAGATATTTCAAAAAAGAATAGAGTTAATGTAGAAACCGGGTGGCTTTAGAAGGAAACCGCAAAGGTGGTGGAACACCTCTGCGGAAGATAGCTGAGTTAAACCCTTCCCAAACTGATTTTCATCAGCGTGGGATAAATCAATGTGTAACCGACTTATTTATTAACTCAACTAACCCAAAAGTATGTATAATATTACTTTTAACCTAGGCATGCCGCGTTTGTGGCTGCCGCCTAAACTGCTATTAATTATGAGGCTGATCATAATTATATTAACCACCTGCCTCATGCAGGTCAGTGCCGCTACCTTTGCGCAGAAACTAACCTATGCCAAGAACGGAGCGAGCCTGGAAGAAGTGTTTAAAGAAATCAGAAAACAAACAGGCTATAACGTGTTTTATTCTAATAAAAAGATTGACGATACCAGAAAGATAGATGTACATTTTAAAGATGCAGAACTGAAGGATGTACTGGAGGTATGTGTGGAGAAGCAATCTTTAGAATATACGATAGATGATAAGAATATTTTTATAAAACCTAAAGACCCTACCTTTCTGGAACGCCTGGCTAATCGCTGGGCTAGCATTGACGCTAATGGGCGTGTGGTGGATTCGGAGAATCGTCCGCTTCCCGGCGCGAGCGTAAAGGTGAAGAAAACAGGGAAGGGCGTGAGTACAGATAAGGATGGAAGGTTCTTTTTGAGGGGTGTGGAAGAGGGCACTGTGCTGGTGGTGAGTTTCATTGGGTATTTACCAATGGAAGTGAATGCTTCGGCAAATATGGGGAATGTGGTGCTGGAGCAGAGTTTGTCGAAGCTGGATGAGGTTCAGGTGATTGCATATGGGACAACGACACAGAGGCTGAGCACGGGTAATGTGACAACTATTAAGGCGGATGTGATTGAAAAGCAGCCGGTGAATAATCCGCTACTGGCATTGCAAGGAAGGGTTCCCGGATTATTTATAGAGCAGGCTACTGGGTTTGCTGGTACAGGGGTGACAGTTAGGATACAGGGAAAGAATAGTTACATGTACGGAAGAGACCCTTTATATGTTATTGATGGAGTTCCTTATTCTTCTCAGTCCATGCCTGCAGGAAACCCAATTTTAGGGAATTCCGGAGGTATTGATTCATATAGTTATGGTAATCCCTTAAGTTTAATCAATCCGGCAGATATTGAAAGTATAGATGTATTGAAAGATGCAGCAGCAACGGCTATTTACGGTTCAAGGGCAGCGAATGGAGCTATATTGATTACGACAAAAAAGGGAAAAGCTGGGGATACCCGGGTAAACTTTAACCTTCAGTCAGGCTGGGCAAAAGTACCGCATAAACTAGAGCTGATGAATAATGTACAGTACTTGGAAATGAGAAGGGAAGCCTTGAAGAATGATGGCATATTGACACCTGCTCCGGGAAATTATGGAGACAATGATCTGAATGGAAATTGGGATGGCTCCCGCAATATGGATTGGCAAAGGGAATTGATTGGGGGCACTGCTGGTTATCAGGATATGAATGCATCGGTTTCAGGGGGAGGTAATCTGACCACCTTTTTTTTAGGTGCCGGTTATCATAGGGAGACCACGGTTTTTCCGGGCACATTTGCTGACAAGAAGGGTTCTCTGCATTTTAATATTGGAAATACGACTCCGAATCAAAGATTTAATATTCAGTTTTCGGGCAGTTATTTATATGATCACAATCAAATGCCGAGTTATGATTTTACGTTGGATGCGTTAAGATTACCCCCTGTTGCGCCAGATCTATATAACCGGTCTGGAGGTGCTAACTGGGCACCGGATGCTTTAGGAAACAGTACTTTTATGGTTAACCCGATAGGGTATGTAATAAACAAATTCCTGGATAAGACCACCAACCTTACCACTAATATGGTGATCAGCTACAAGTTATTGAAAGATCTGGAATTTAAAAGTAATTTTGGATACAATAGCCTTGTTTCGAGTTCTACAAATAAGTCTTTTTTAGGATCCTCAGCCCCTGAGTTTATTCAGTATAGCAGTCGATCAACAATCTTTGGAAACGCAAACAGCAGTTCTTGGACCATTGAGCCCCAGTTAGCTTTTAATAGAAAAGTAAGCCAGGGAATACTGGAGGTCTTATTGGGGGCTACATTGACACAGAATCAAGGAAGAGCAACTCAGATACTAGGAGGCAGTTTTAGTAATGATCTGGTGATGGATGACCTGCTTTCTGCTCCTAGAGTCAAGGCTGTGTCTACTTTCAGTTCTAAATATAGGTATAATGCTTTGTTTGGTCGGATTAATTACAACTGGCAGGATAAGTATATTTTGGATTTAACCGCCCGAAGGGATGGCAGTTCGCGATTTGGACCAGCAAATCAGTTTCATAATTTTGGGGCGGTTGGTGCAGCCTGGATTTTTTCAAAGGAGGATTTACTTCAAAATCATCTTGGCATCTTAAGTTTTGGAAAACTGAGAGGAAGTTATGGTACTACTGGAAGTGATCAGATCGGTGATTATAGGTTTTTAAGTTTATATGGTCCTATGCCCCAGGATATTGCCTACCAGGGAATCCCGGTTTATTCACCTAATGGCCTAACTAATCCCAATTTGCAGTGGGAGGCAACCAGGAAATTACAGATTGGTCTGGACCTTGGTTTCTTTAAAGACAGAGTGCTGTTTAAGGCAAATTATTACAGAAACCACTCCTCAAATCAGTTAGCTGGATATGATCTTCCTTCAATTACCGGTTTTGGTTCTATAACGAAAAATCAAGCCTATAAGATCAGAAATTCAGGATGGGAGTTGATCTTGTCAAGTACCAATATTTCTTTAGGCAGTCTGAACTGGTCCAGTAGTATTAATCTAACAGTACCTAAGACGTTACTAGTGGATTACCCTGATATCCTTAAATCCTCTGCAGCTTCCACATTATTCATTGGTAAATCATTGTTTGCCGGGTATTTTTATCATTATTTAAGTGTGGATCCTGCATGATATCTTCCCGATTGTCAATGATCTGGTGAAAAAGGTCTTTAACCACCTTTAGGTCACTCCCATAGGCTACACCAATGATGAGTTCCACCCTTCTGTGGTTATTGCTCAGGGTC
>NZ_JAELTV010000361.1 GCF_016429005.1 Pedobacter sp. ASV19 | reverse complement strand
GTCAGATGTGTATAAGAGACAGACAGTGTATCTTGAAAGTAATGCTTTTATTTGTGACCAGGCATCCCATATTTATGCCGCCAGAGAAAAACTGGCTGCATGCGATTATGATTGTATTGTGCTTGACATTACTTTACCGGTGGGGAGCGGAATGGATATCCTCCGGGAGCTTAAAGAGGCGCATAAATCATGTGGGGTACTGATTATTTCAGCAAAAGGTTCCCTCGACGATAAACTCTTAGGGCTTGAACTCGGCGCAGATGATTATCTGACCAAACCTTTTCATCTTCCTGAACTGGCTGCACGTATACATGCCATCAACCGCAGACGGGTATTTGGTGGAAATGACCTCATGGTATTGGATAAACTCACGGTCAATGTTCAGGATAAATATGTGAGAACGGAGCAAGGGGCTGTAGATCTGACCAGGAAAGAATTTGAGTTGCTGATGTATTTCATCAGCAATAAAAACAGGGTTGTGACCAAGGAAGCTATTATTGACCATCTTTGGGGTGTACATTCCAATATGCCTGATAATTACGATCTGATCTATGTGCACATCCGGAACCTGAGAAAGAAGATGACAGAAAAGGGGTGCCCTGATTATATTCATGCTGTATATGGAATTGGTTACCGATTCTCCATAGTTGATTTACCAGTTGAGGCATGAAACTTTTGTCTATGTACAACCGGTACAATGTATCGGTTATGGTCTTGGTCTTTATACTTTCCAGTGCGGTTTCATTTTTCCTGATCAAACAAATACTGAAAAACGAAGTTGACGGTAGTTTGTTACGTGTAAAAGCTAAAATACAATCCTTTGTAGAGCAGCACGGCCGCTTGCCGGAGGTGAACTTGCTTAACGATGAAATAATTAGTTTCGAAAGAGTTGCCAAACCTGAGAAGGAAGATCAGTTCCGCTCTGTGGAACTATTTATAAAAGGGATTGGCAGGGTTCATCTTTGCCGCCAGCTGATCTATACCCTGAACACCCAAGGAACCTTGTACCAGGTGAGCATCATTAACCCTTTGGAGGGTACCAGTCATTTAACCCGTTTGATCCTGTCTGTTACGATTATTACCATATTGATGCTGATCATTGCCACTTTTGTGATGAACAGGCTGATCATCTCCAAACTATGGCGTCCTTTTTACCAGTCTATTACTGAAGTGAGCAATTTTAAGATCAATGATGCACATGTCCCTGATTTTCCGGTCACCCGAATTGCGGAATTTAATTTTATGATCAGCAGCCTGAAAACGGCAACCACCAATGCTTCGGAAAATTACCGGATTCTGAAAGAATTTACCGAAAATGCTGCGCATGAAATTCAGACCCCTTTAGCCATTATCCAGTCTAAACTGGACTTGTTGGTACAGCAGGATCTTCCTGCAGAGCATATAGAGTCGTTGCGTTCTGCTTATGGCGCCATCAGAAAATTGTCGAGGGTGAACCAGGACTTATTGCTGATTACTAAAATTGAAAACAGCCAGTTTGAAAAGAAGGACCATGTTCGGATGAAGGAACATATAGAGCTGAAAGTTCTGGAGTTCAAAGAGATCTGGCAGCTCAAGAACCTGGATTTAAAAGTCAGTTTACAGGAGGCCATTTTGTCCATCAGTCCTGAACTTCTGGAAATTCTAATCTACAATGTATTGGGAAATGCCACTAAACATAATCACAATGGTGGTTTTATCCATATTGAGCTGGATGCTGACCAGCTCGTGGTGGCCAATTCCGGTTCAGAAAAGTCTCTAAACAGGGAGCGCTTGTTCAGCCGGTTTTATAAAGAGATTAATAACAGTGAAAATAATGGTCTGGGACTTTCTATTATTAAACAGATTTGTGAGGTGTCAGGAATAGAACCAGCCTATTGGTATGAGGATGGAACCCATCGCTTTTGCTTTTCATTCTAAAAGGCACGACGGATCGTGCCTTTTAGAATGATGTTTAATTATATTTTGTAAATCAGTACTTTAAATGATCCTGGCTTGATGTTTTTGCTGCCGGCCACATAGTCTGCAGTACTAAAATAAATCTTATGTGTTTTGCTGTCCAGCGCCATTGTTTTTGCACCTGCGGGCGTTTTTAGCCGCTCCAGAACCTCATATTTATCTATGGAAAGCTGTTTGATAATGGTGGTAATTCCATCACCTCCTGAGCAGAAAATCATCTTATGCTCTGAATCGAAGGCTACAGCATCCACATGGCTGCTGATGGGTAATGTAGCTATTGTTTTTCCTGTTGCAATATCCACCACGCTGAGTTTATTGGTTTCTGCACAGGCAGAGAACAAACGGCCCCCTTCTTTATCTAAGGCCAGACCGGTTGGTGCCGAACCTTTTTCTAATGGAAACGTACGGAGCGTTTTTTGAGCAGCAGCATCAATTACGGCAATGGCATTTCCTTCCTCCAGGTTATTGTAAATCAATCCTTTTTTGTCCGAAACGGCGAATTCAGGGGCTTCTCCAATCGCTACAGTACTGGTTTGCTGGTTGGTGGCAGGGTCAATAACGGCGGCATTATTTGATTTGCCACAGAACACCCAGATTTTTTTACTGGATTTATCGTAGAGGATGGCATCTGGCTTTTCTGTACTGAGCTTGATGGTGGTGATGCTGTCGAGTGTTTTGTAATTAAATACAGTTACAGTATTGTTTACGCCGTTGGATATAAAACCTTCGTTAAACTCGGGTGCCAGGGCAATGCCATGAACCCCTGAAAGGTTTTTGATGGTGCCAATCTCTTTCTCTGTCTCCAGGTCCACTACATGGACACGGTCAAAATGGGAAACAAACAGACGGTTACTTTTCTTGTCGGCCTGCAGATAGTCCCATTTTCCATTTCCATTAAGTGATATCTTGTTGGAAAGTTTGTAGCCGCTTTGGGCAATTGCAGGTGTACTGAAGTAAAGGGCACAGATGTAGAGTGCCCATATTGTTCTTTTCATATTAACTTGTTTTTTATAGATGTATTCTTGTTGTCCGTGCTTTATTAATTGTGTTGGTTGCCGTTCCCATTGCTTTGATAAGCGCCCATATCCTTGCCCGGAGGCGTAATTTCTGTAGCGCCGTATTTCGGATCCAGGGGTACCAGTGATTCGGGGCTAAAGGTGGTATTTCCCTTGCCAATACATGGTGATCCAGGTTTTAATCGAAGGTTATAAGTTCCAACCACCACTACATCTTTTAGATTGTAACCTGCAGGTAAGGGTACCGGGCCGTTAACCAGCATAGGATCATTTGCTTTAACCAGTGCAGGTGCATTGTAAACGTCTCCAACTTTCCAGCCGGCCGGCAGAAAAGCAGAGGGTTTTGGAATGTCTGTGATAGGAGCCTGGCTTAAATAGCCCGGAGGATAGAACTGATTCACCAGATCGACATCGTCTGCATAGCTGTAATTGTTTCCATAAGATAAATTTGCAATATCAGCTATAGGGGCTTTAACGACCCTTAATCCATATTTGCAATTGATCATGAGGTTGTTGTAAGCCATTCCGCCTGCGCCTTCTTCAAAATTGATGGATCCGCCGCGGCCAGCTTCTGATCTTCTGTAACCACAATTGATAATGGTATTGTTGTATACCCTCACATTGGTTGGCGGAACACCGGTTGCTGCGCCTGCATTAGAGAATTTTGGTCCGTTGGTGGCAATACCTATACACACATTATAAGCAAAATCGCCAATGGTACCTGCTTTTGCATTTAAGGCCTCACCACCGGTATAGCCACATTTTTCAAAGGTATTTCTGAACATGGCGATCTTACCACCGAGTGTACGGATGGGGTCATCTATACTGCCATAGATCCAGGAATCTTCCATTACAAATATACCAGCCGGGTTCTGAAAGTAAATAGGGTAAGGTTTTGTTGAAATGGCACTTACTGCACCATTGCCAACTGCACCACCTGCAAACTCAATGTGCGTCCATTTGATCACCAGCAATTTACAGGTTGGAGCACAAATGATACCAGACCATTTACCTGCAAAAGCAGGGTCTTTGGTAGGGTCTGCTCCTGGCTGATCTGTTTTAACAATGCCAGGGAAGGTCATGTAGTTTGGTTTTGCTTTGGTGCCCAAAGAGATCAGTGTTCCTTTCACCCCAATGCCGTAGCGGCCCGTAAAATTGATCGTTACCCCTTCCTGAATAATTAACGTGTCCTTTACATCAATAATAACATCATCGCCTATCGTGTAGGTTTTTCCGGCAAGCATAGTGCCTTTAATCGTTCCCTTTAATGGCGCTGCATCACTTACAGGTGAAGCTGGGGCTGTGACAGGTGTAAACAAGTCTTTTCGGTCTGCAGACTTCTGACAGCCAGCCAGGCTGTATGCAGCGAGCAAGTATATAATGATAAATGATCTGTTCAGTTTCATATGTAAATATTTATAATTTGTATCTGAGTCCAAGTAGGAAAGAGGTTTTGAAATAGTCTTTTTGAACAATGAATTTGTTCGGATCTGTTTGCAGGTTTAAAGGTTTACTACCTTGAAATGCAAGATATTCTGCATAAGATTTGTGCAATTCAAGCTGCATAGGGGTATTGGTGATGTTGTTGATCTTTCCATATAGAGAGAGTTTTTTCATCAGTGATTTCTCAAAAGAAAAATCCAGTTGTGTAGTTGGTGCCTGCCAGTAGTCTAATCCATAGTAAGGGCTCACCAAAGCAATTCTTTCTCCTGTATACACCCCGGCAATTTGTATGTCCAGTCCAAGTTTAGGATTTTTATACAAGAGGGAAAGATTACCAACATGATCTGATTGCCCTTGCAGAGGCCTGGTTTCAGGATCTAACCTGGTGGTTTGACCCTTGTCTGATAAATAGGAAACGAGTTTGTCTGTTGTAATTCTTGATCTGGTAAAAGTGTAGTTCGCAGAAATCCCGAAGGGGCCAAAG
>NZ_JAELTV010000360.1 GCF_016429005.1 Pedobacter sp. ASV19 | reverse complement strand
CCCCCCCCCCCCCCCCCCCCCCCCCCCCCCCCCCCCCCCCCCCCCCCCCCCCCCCCCCCCCCCCCCCCCCCCCCCCCCCCCCCCCCCCCCCCCCCCCCCCCCCCCCCCCCCCCCCCTTTTTAGATGTGTATAAGAGACAGTCTTTATGCATTGGCTTTGAGAAAACAGGCTTGCTACTTTTTAATACGCTAAGAAGGACTTTTTACGAGATAGGCTCAAAAGATATTTCCAGTTTTTTTAGTATAGAAACCAATGTCAAGTGTTTGTATTACTGTGATTCTGTGTTGTGGGTTGGCACTGGGGGCAGGGGGATACTTGCTTATAACCTGGTGACCAGAAAGACCAGTCTGATCACAGAAAAAGATGGCCTGCCAAACAATACCATTTATGGAATATTACCGGGGCCGGATCACTTTTTGTGGGCCAGTACAAATAAAGGCCTCAGCCGCTTTAACACCTCCACAGCTAACCTAAATGTAAAGTCTTTACAATTTACCAATTATACTGCTGAACAAGGTTTGCAGGGGAATGAATTTAATACGGGTGCTTTTTGTAAAAGCCCGGATGGAATGTTGCTCTTTGGTGGTATTAATGGGCTTAATGTATTTGATCCTTCTAAATTTAATGAGGTACGAAAAGCGGTACCTGTAGTTTTTACCCATATTTTAATTGATAACAAAGCGGTGGGAAATGAAACAGCGGTGCCATTTTTAAAGGAGGTGAGGCTGGGTTACCAGAATCATTCAATAATGCTCAACTTTGCCGCATTGAATTTTCCTCCTTTAACACAGTATCATTATTATTATAAACTGGATGGCTATGATCAGGAGTGGATTGATGCAGGCCAAAGAAACTATGCTGCTTACATGAATGTTCCAGCCAATTCGTATCGTTTTCTGGTTAAATATGTACAACCCGGATATGCGAATGAAGGTGTGGTTACAGAAATGCGTATTGATATTGACGGACCTTTTTGGGAAAAAAGCTGGTTTATTGCAGGCCTTGTACTGTTGTTTCTGGGCTTAATGTACGGTCTGTACCGTTATAGAATAGCCCAAGTGTTTAGACTGGCCCAGATCCGTCAGGGCATTGCAACAGATTTACATGATGATATCGGTTCTGCTTTGTCCAACATCAATATATTATCAGAGCTTTCTAAAAAAAGCCTTCAAAATACCGGCCTTGCTCATACTTTTCTAGACCGGATCTCTGAAGAGGTACAGACTTCCAGCCAATCTCTTGATGATATTATATGGAGCGTAAATACTCATAATGACAATTGGGAAGAAACCTTTAGCCGGATGAGGCGCTATGCTGCTGAGGTTTTTGAGAACAACAACATTCTATATCATCTTAAACTTGATGAACAGGTTGGAACAGCAAAACTAGACATGGAAAAGAGAAGAGATATTTTTCTGATTTATAAGGAGATTTTGAACAATATAAATAAACATGCCGAAGCAACGGAGGTAGAGATAGAGATGGAGTTTAAGGAACAACAGCTGATGATGATCATATCCGACAACGGCAAAGGTTTTGATAAAAGCAAACAGACCCATCGAAACGGTCTTAAAAATTTAGCCAAACGGATTACCCGTTGGAAGGGAAGCCTGACTATAGATACAGATGATCAGGGCACCCGCATAAAGATTCTGATATGACAAAGCATCACTCATTTGAGTGGGTTTTGCTACGGATTAAATGATTAATTTAGGGAGATGAATCCAATCAGTATTATATTGTTTGAAGATAATGAGCGACTTAGAGAATCTCTTGTCTATCTGTTAAACAATACCGATGGGTTTAAGGTACTGGCAGATTATGGGCATTGCAATGATGCGGCATCTGCTGTTAAGGTGTATAAACCTGAAGTGGTATTGATGGATATTGATATGCCTGGGACAGATGGTATTAAAGGCGTAAAAATGGTTAAGGAGGCTATGCCTTTAACCGCGGTTATTATGTTTACTGTTTTTGAAGATGATGACAAATTGTTTCAATGCCTTTGCAATGGTGCAAATGGTTATCTGTTGAAAAAGACAGCGCCCGGAAAACTTTTCGAGGCGATACAGGAGGTCATGGAGGGAGGAGCGCCAATGTCGCCCTCTATTGCCCGTAAAGTTCTGAGTAGCTTTAACCAGGGAAAGCCAAAAGAATATAATTTAACACCGAGAGAATTGGATGTGTTACAATTGCTCATTAAGGGCTACAGCTCAAAAATGATTGCTGCCGAATTAACGATATCTTTTGATACCGCCAGGTCTCATTTAAAAAATATTTACCTGAAGTTGCATGTGAATTGCGGCAAACAGGCTATCTCTAAAGTGCTCACCGAGCATATTCTTTAACGTTTTCATACTACCCAAAGATGTGATTTGAAGGCCTGGTTAATTGCCGCAATTTTGAGGTGATTATTTGAAACTTAAATCTATTTCCTATGAAATCTTATGCAGCTTTATTATCCGGTTTGCTGGTACTGCTAACTGTTGGAAGCAGTTGTAGCAGTGGGGCACAAGGTGATGCGAAAAATCTGGCATCGCAAATTGAAAGTACCGTTAAAGACAATACCCCGGGGTCTTTGAAGGTAAGTGAAAATGGCAATATCATGAAGGCTAAAATAAACGGAAAAGAATGGGTGGCTAATTCTATGTTGCCTGCAACCGAGCATACCGGCAGGATTATAGGTTATTACAATACCGATTATATCAGTTTTCCTTACGATAAAAGAGATATGGTTGTGGGTAAAAAATGGAAACTGAACGGCGTAGATTTTGTAAACAAGGAGAATGGGATTTGCGGTGGCACCAGTGGGGAGATGACCATTACAAAAGTAGACAACAATTGGGTAGAAGGGACTTTCTTTTTTACAGTGACCAGTTGTAACAATACGCCGGCAAAAATAGAAGTAACAGAAGGCTTTTTTCGTATTCCAGCAGAGCTTTAAAATGCTATTTATTGGCGTTTTTTTACTATTTGCCGGTGATTAATTTACAGAGATTTATGCGGTTTTATCTACATTCAAAAACAAACGGATATGAAAATTTTCAATCATTTTTTACTTGTGATTACCGCAGTTGTGGTAGTTTTTACTTCTTGCAGTAAAGATGGGCCAATTGGCCCTGCCGGGCCAGCCGGAACTACCGGTGCTACTGGTGCAGTAGGTGCCACAGGAGCTGACGGTACTAAAATTTATTCGGGTACTGTTGTCCCTGCTGCCACATTAGGTGCTAATGGTGATTTTTATCTTAATACTGCTACCAGTATGCTCTATGGTCCCAAAACGGCTGCAGGCTGGGGAACAGCTAAAAGCCTTATTGGTGCAACGGGTGCTACAGGAACAACTGGTGCTACAGGTGCTACCGGGGCAACGGGAGTGGCCGGTTCCAAAATTCTCAGTGGTACGGGTGTTCCGGCAGCTTCTGTTGGAAGTAATGGCGATTATTATCTGGACCCATCCAATTATCTTTTTTATGGACCAAAAGCCAATGGGGCATGGCCGGTACCTATTAATCTTAAAGGTGCTAAAGGTGATCCTGGAACGGCAAATGTGATTTACTCCGACTGGATAACACCAAGTACTTATACCAAAGCGACTGTTTTTGGTACTATCTATTTTACTGCTGATATTGCTGCTTCCAAAGTTACTCAAGCCATATTAGATCAGGGTACAGTAATTGTTTACGGCAAACTGGATGGTTATATTTCCTCGATATGGCCAACAGACCAGGTAGCAAACCTGCCCATTTCTATTACTTATATGAGTGGTACGACCCCAAATATTGATGTGTGGTCTGCACTGAGCACGGTAGGAAGCATCCGCATTAGTATGACCAGTTCAATTAATGCTTATGGTGCCATATCCAATGCCCATCAATTCAGGTATGTCATTATTCCAGGAGGGGTGCATACATTGTCTAGTGTTAATTCCAAAAACTATGGTGAGGTTAAGCAGGTTCTGCACTTAAGAGATTGAAGTAACGGATGGCAATTGACCGTGGATGGTGGCTTATGGGTGAAAATATAATTTATGGTCTCTCTGGGCCTTACAGGCCTTGAGGTTCCATTAAATTATATTTTCTTGGGTGTAGACCGGATTAGGTGGAGGAGGTGGGAGCAAACCTGGGTTTCGGTGTTTTATAATCGTTATTTTTTAGTCCTGAATTGGTTTAAAGGTTGAAACTAATATTTCCTTATTTCTGTAATTGTCGATTTGATTTCTAATTTTGAAACACCTAATGAAAATTTGTACTTATATTTTCGCTCTAGACCTGCCTTTATGCTAAAAGATATTTACCGGGAAAAATCTCCATTAACAGACAAAGACTGTTTTTTAGTCTTTGATCGCGTGAAATCATCATTTACTTTTCCAGTGCACATCCATCCGGAATATGAGTTGAATTTTGTGGAAGGTGCAGCCGGCGCCCAACGGATTATTGGAGATTCTGTAGAAACGATCAGTGATAAAGATTTGGTTCTTATTGCCAATCCGGAACTAAAGCATGCCTGGAAAAATGGTGAATGTACTTCTGATTATATTCATGAAATTACCATTCAGTTTCATCCGTCGCTGATTAACCAATATCTGGGTAAAAATCAATTCAAAAGTATACAGGAGTTGTTTTCCAGGGCCTCTAAAGGTGTGATTTTTGGTGCTGGTGCGATTGATAAAATTCTTCCTGTTTTGAGATTACTCACTATGGAAAGAGATGGATTCTATTCTGTAATGAAGTTACTGATGCTCCTGTATGAATTGTCTAAATGCTGTCTCTTATACACATCTGACGCTGCCGACGAACGTAAAAAAAGGGGGTGGGGGGGGGGGGGGGGGGGGGGGGGGGGGGGGGGGGGGGGGG
>NZ_JAELTV010000035.1 GCF_016429005.1 Pedobacter sp. ASV19 | reverse complement strand
CCCCCCCCCCCCCCCCCCCCCCCCCCCCCCCCCCCCCCCCCCCCCCCCCCCCCCCCCCCCCCCCCCCCCCCCCCCCCCCCCCCCCCCCCCCCCCCCCCCCCCCCCCCCCCCCCCTTTTTAATGACACCCCCACCACCGAGATCTACACCGGCTAACGTTCGTCGGCAGCGTCAGATGTGTATAAGAGACAGCACCTGATCAACGGACCAAATTAAATACGCCAGAGAAGGTTTCTGAACTATTGGTGACGGCCTATCCTGGGGGTAGCTATATTATGGTTGCAGAAGCAATGTCTGACAACCCTTCCTTTAACAGCATCACCGGATACGATAAACCTGAAAACAGGGATGCATACTTTTGGAGAGATGTACAAGGAACAGGTCAGGATACACCAAATAATTACTGGAATGCCTGCTATTCTGCCATTGCCGCTTCTAATGAAGCACTGAATGCGATCAGTAAAGCCAGTGATCCGGAGAACTATACCAGTCAGAAAGGAGAAGCCCTGGTTGCGCGTGCCTATGCTCACTTCATGCTGGTTACGTTTTTCTCTAAATGTTATGATCCGGCAACAGCAGCAACAGACCCTGGTATCCCATATGTAACCCAACCTGAAAGTATAGTGGTGAAGGCTTACGAACGTAAAACGGTAGCCTATGTGTACGAACAGATTGAAAAAGATATGCTTGAGGGTATTCCACTGATTAACGATGTGAAATATACAGTTCCTTCCTATCATTTTACCCGTAAAGCAGCCCATGCCTTTGCATGTCGTTTTTACCTCTTTAAAAAAGATATGGCTAAGGTGATCCAGTATGCCAATCTGGCTTTTCCTGCCAATAATTTTGCTGCAAATGTCCGTCCATGGCTTTCTTATGGTTCCCCGGTAGGTGGTTCTACAGAGATTGCCCAGAACATGTCGAGTGCTAAAAATCCAGGTAATTTATTGCTTTGCGAAACAGCATCCTGGGCGGCCAGAAATTATGCAAGGACTATTTATTCTTTGAGCCAGAACCGTTTGAATAGCATTCTTGCACCAATAGGCATCAATTTGAATGTATACAAAAGCTATAGTTATTCTTCTACGTTTTATTTTGTGCCTAAGTTGTATGAGCATTTTGTACGCACCAGTATCAATGCAAGTACAGGGGTTGGTTATTTGATGCAGTCTTTGCTGACCACAGAAGAGGTGCTGATGAACCGGGCCGAAGCATTGATTATGCAGGAGAAGTATGCAGAAGCCTTAGTGGATATGAATACTTTTATCAGTACCAGAATGACAAATTATGTGGCTCCTGGTAGTAATATCACAGAGGCAAAGATCACCACTTATTATGCCGCAAAAACAAAGGATCTTAAACAGGCCTATCTTTTCGCACTCTTGGATTTGAAGCGGGCTGAGTTTGTAGAAGAAGGCATGCGCTGGATGGATATTCTCAGACACAAAATGACCGTATCCCATCTGGATATGGATGGAAATACAATCGTACTTGCTGCTGATGATAACCGTAAAGTTTGGCAGTTGCCTTCTGAAGTGACACTCTCCGGACTGACCTTGAATCCTCGTTAACCTCTAAATCTGAAGAAATGAAAAAACAACATATTTTAATTATACTCTTTTTAATGGGCCTATCTCTAGGTTGTAAAAAGAACGAAAATCTTGATCGGGAGATCGTGGGCCTTGGTGGTGATACCTGGGAGCAGTCAGAATTGGACAAGTGGTTATATGCGAATTTTACCAAGCCTTATAATATTAGCGTAAAATACAGATGGGATGGTACGGAGTACGACAATTCTAAAACCCTTACTCCGCCTAAGATTGAAAAGGTACAGCCTTTAATGGAGGTAGTCAGATCCTGCTGGATTGATGCTTATACAGCTGAAACCGGACAGAATTTTATCAAACGGTTTGCGCCTAAGCAATATGTGCTGGTGGGAAGTTTACAATATAATTCCGGGGGGACAGTTACGCTTGGAGAAGCAGAAGGTGGCGTTAAAGTGACCTTGTTTAATGTCAATAATTTTGATAAAGCAGATCGTTCTGTAGCCAAACGTGTGTTGAAAACCATTCATCATGAATTTACACATATTCTAAATCAAACAGTAACCTATCAGAAGGAATTTCTGTTGATTACGCCAAGCGGTTATACGGCAGATTGGAACAACAGTACGGGTTTTGCTGCAAAAGGTTTCATCAGCCAGTATGCTCAGGCTGCTCCAGGTGAAGATTATGCAGAAATGGTGTCTATTATGCTAACCGAAGGAAAGCAAGGTTATGAGGCTATTTTAAAAGCCAATACGACAGCAAGTGCTGTTGCTCAAATTAGAGCGAAAGAACAATTGGTAGCCAGCTATTTTAAAGAAACTTGGGGCATCAATATTTATGCGCTGCAAAGCCGTGTACAAATTGCGCTGAATGAGACTGCACCGCTTTCGCCATTAACTTATTTGGGTTTTGGAAAGAACAATACGGCTTTAACCGTTAATCCGGATAATTTACCGGGTTTATCAGCTGATTTTAAAGGCATTTTTGCTGCAGCAAAAACAGGTTTGGCACTGGTTGGAAATGCAGGGCGTATCCTGGATAATATTGCTGTTCTCTACCCGGCAGCTAATCAGATGGTATTGAGGTTAAATTGCCGCACGTCAACTGGTGCTGCTTTTGTGGCCAATTTTACTTATAATGTGACCACAGATGCCAACGGAAATATTTCTCTTGCTTTGGCCAGTTCGGATACAAATGCCGGAATTATAGCTTCGGGTATAACCAGTTTAACAAATTATCTGACACAGAATAAATTCACCTATAAGTGGTTTTACAGTCCGGATTATGCATCAGAGTATATCGGGCTTTTTAAAACAGCTGATCCGACATCTTTCTTCTTTGGTGTTCCTGGTAATTAATTCATTTTAAAATATATTCCAATGAAAAAAATAATATATATTCTGCTGGTTGTAGTTGCTTTTATAACCAGTTGTAAAAAAGATCAGGACCCGATCTTTGATGATCCTGACACCCGGCTGGCAAAGGCTTTAGATGCGGATAAGAGTCAGATTACCTCGGCAACCAATGGCTGGAAAGCGATGATTTACCCTAAAGGAGGAAAAGGGTTCTCTTTTTACTTTCTGTTTGGTACAGATGGAAAAGTTAAGATGCTGTCTGATTTTAATGCAAGCACGGCGACGACTTTGCAGGAAAGCACTTACCGGTTGAAGGCGCTGCAACGTCCTACATTGATCTTTGATACTTACAATTATATCCATTTGGCTGCAGATCCTGATGCTTCGGTAAGTGGCGGCGCTTCTGCAACGGGTTTGGCTTCTGATTTTGAGTTTGCCTTTGCTTCTGTAGCAGGTGATAGTATCAAAATGGAAGGTACATTTAACGGCAACAAGATGGTGATGATCAAACTGGGTGCTGAGGAGTCCAAAAGTATACTGGATGGAGGGCTTAAGACAATGAATGATGCAAATACAGCTTATTTATTGGTTAATAAAAACCCTTATTTGCTATTTGCTGATGGAACTAAAGGCGCTGTTTTGATTGATCCGGTTGCCAAAACGCTGAAATTAAATTATCTGGACAGTAAAGAGGTTAGTCAATTGCAAACCGTAAAATATGCGTATGGGATTAATAAGATTACTTTGAGCGGGTATTTGACTTATGGTAATGTGAGGTTCAATGAATTGTTTTATGATCCGGCACAGAAGATCTATTATATAATGTCAGGTACAACCCGGATCAATGTGCAAAATTCTGTAACCCCTATTATTCCGCTCAGGACCTTGTTTATGCCGGTTGGAAAAGATTATTCACAGATTGAATACAATCCGAATAATGTACAGGTTAATTTGTCGTCTGATTTTAATGCGAAATATAATGCGGCTAAGACAGGTTTAGCAGCTGTAGGAAATGCTGGTCGAACATTGGATGCAGTCAGAGTAATCATTAATGTGGATAATACCATGAGCTTGAGGTATTATTATCACAATACATCAAATTCGAATTTCCAGGCCAATATGACCTATAGTTACACCAGAGATGCGAGTGGTGCTTATAGTTTTGTGTATTTGGCTGATGATGGCAATGCAGCTGTTGTAGGTGGTGGTTTAACTGCTTTAAAAGACTACTTCAGCAAGAACTCATTTAAAGTGGATTGGGTTGTCAATCCTAATGGAGGTGCTCCGTATGGCGGGTTTTATACAACTGCCGATCAGGCTTCCTTCTTTTACGGTACTTTAATTAAGTAGATTAATTTTAGTGTGAATAGGGAAAGGGGTATCCGTGGATTCGGATATCCCTTTTTAGTACATGATGTTTTTTAGAGGTGAATTTTTTGGAAAATTCTGTTCAGCTGCTTCAAGACTAACGATATCAGGCGGCTGAAAAAGCCGCAGATCTCTGAGGTCTTTCCGCAGCGTACGAGAATTTTCCGTAGCAAATTGCAGGAGGGAGGTGACCGTGCAGGGTGCAGAGTAGAGTAGAGAAGAGAGCAGAGAATAAAGTAGAGGGCAAAGAATAGAGAGCAGAATAGAGTTGAGTGCAGGGAGCAGAGGTTAAGGCAGGGAGTAGAGGTTTAAGAGCAGGGGGTTGAGCGTAAACGCAGAGGCTAGCGTGCAGAACGTTGGGAGTAGATTCCTTTTTTTATAGTTTGTTTTGAAACTATTTGTGGGTCAGTGTGTTTGTTGATTAAGTTCAGCTGTTTATTATGAAGTCAAGGGAACATATGCTAACCATGCTTTCCGTAAAGGGTGTTTTGTTTGTGGTGTTTTTTTGTCTTGTCTTTCAATGGTCTTGTACGGTAAAACGACCCCTGGTTAAAGCAGGATCCGAGGTTAGAGCTGATGTGGTGCCTGTGCCTGCTGCGCAGCCAAAGAAACCGGACATTGATTTTCAGTCTGAATTTAGTAAGGTATTTAAACATAATGTTGATGATCTGGTTTATCCGGAGCTGATCCGTCGTTTTTATGAGAGGGAAAATTATCAACCTGTATTGATTTCCAGGTTCCTTTATGATCATTCTATTGAAGGCTTTCTGGGGTATTTGTCGCAGGCGGGTAAGCATGGTCTAAATCCGGAATTGTTTGGTTTAACGGCTATTCAGAAACGATACGATGAATATCTGGAACAAGGATCAGTTTCTGGTAAAGAGGGCTACAGGAACAGTATGGAACTGGAATTATCTGTAGCGAGTGCCTTGATTAAGTACAGTTCGGTATTGCAATATGGTCTGGCTGATCCTGCAAAGATTTGTCCTCATTACAGTACGCTGACTTTAAGGCCTGACAGTGCAGCTATTTCTCATATATTGGAAGTACAGTCTCTGAGGAAATACCTGGATAGTATACAACCTAAGAACCGTCAGTACCTGGCTTTGCAGAGGGCCTTGAATGCGGAAGCGCGGACATCGATGAAAAGCAAGGAGGAGGTTTGCATGGCGCTTGTGGTTAACCTGGAACGGTTGAGATGGAAGAACCAGCCTTCCGGGCAAACTTTGGTTCGGGTGAACATAGCCGCTTTTAATCTTGATGTTTTAAATCAGGGAAAATCGATTATGCAGATGAAGGTTTGTGTAGGGGAGAAAGGAGAGAAGGAAACCCCACAGCTGAATAGTATGATTTATTCGGTGCAGGTCAATCCGGTGTGGAATATTCCGCAAAGTATTGCCAGAAACGAGACCACTAAAAATGCGGCTGAGGATCGGTATTACCTGGCCAATAACAATATTAATGTATATAAGAAAGGTAAACTGATCGGAGACCCGGAGTCGATTGACTGGAGTATGGCAGACCCGGATGACTATTCTTTTAAACAGCAACCCGGGGAACAAAATGCCCTGGGTCGGATTAAATTCCTCTTTAAAAATGAAAGCAGTGTTTATCTTCATGATACACCGCTGCAATCTCCTTTTAAAAAGGAGATGCGGGCCATTAGTCATGGTTGTGTACGGGTAGAGAAACCGCTGGAGCTTGTGCTGGCGCTTTTTGGGCAAAATGATAAATACGAACAGATCAAACGGGCCATGAGCAGCGGCTATCCTAGAGCTAAATTTATTGGACTGCCTAAACCTGTTCCCATCTGGATTACCTATTTTACGGCATGGGCAGATCAGAATGGCATGATCCATTTGTATCAGGATGTCTATCAACTGGATCCTCTGGTGTACAGGACTTTGCTGTAATCTGTGATGGTCACTTATGTTTTTCCGGAGCGCTTTTATTCGGTGTCTTCGGTAGTGTAATGGGTTACGATTTGTTGATACTTTTGCTCATCAAATTCATTTTCGCTTTTGGCAATCACTATGGTTGCAATACCATTGCCGATGAGATTGGTAATGGATCTGGCTTCTGACATAAAACGGTCTACGCCCAAAAGGATGGCTACATTCTCAATGGGCATGATCTTTAAGGAAACCAGTGTTGTGCTCAGTACAATAAAACCGCTTCCTGTAACACCAGCGGCTCCTTTGGAAGTGACCATTAATATACCCATTGCGGTGAGCTGCTGCCAGATACTGAGTTCAATATTGAATACCTGTGTAAGGAAGATCAGTGCCGCGGACAGGTAAATAGAGGTGCCATCCAGGTTGAAAGAATAACCGGTAGGAATGACCAGACCAACTACGGATTTGGAACAGCCGAACTTTTCCATCTTTTGCATCATGCTCGGCAATGCTGATTCAGAGGAAGAGGTACCCAGGACCACCAGAATCTCCTGACGTATGTATTTGAGATAAGCCCATAAACTGAATTTATAACGATAACAGACCAGGTTGAGGATGACAAAAATAAACAGAATACAGGTGAGGTAGACGGTAAGCATAATTTTGGCCATAGGGAGCAGGGTATGGAGGCCATAATTACCCACGGTAAAGGCCATTCCACCAAAGGCTCCGATGGGAGCCAGTTTCATCACGAACTTCATCATGTTGAAGAGTACCTGTGAGATTTTTTCAAATCCATGCAGTACTGAAGCGCCGGACTCGCCCATTTTACTCATGCCAAAACCAAAGAGAATGGCAAAAAACAAGATCTGCAGGATTTCTCCTTTGGCAAAGGATTCTACAATGTTGTGTGGAACGATATGGGTTACAAATTCCAGCCAGTTGATGTTGTCGGTAGCCAGTGGCGCGGCATCTTTGATCTTTTCATGTACCGGGGTAACACCTGCCCCAGGTTTCAGGATATTAGCAACCAGTAGCCCAATAAAAAGAGCAAGGGTGGTCATGACTTCAAAATACAGCAACGCTTTGCCGCCTACACGTCCAACTTTTTTCATGTCGCCCATTCTCGCAATACCGAGTACTATTGTAAAGAAGATAATGGGTGCAATCAGCATGCTGATCATATTGATGAAAGTCTTGCTGATGGTACGGGCCGCAGGCGCAAAAGATGGAAAGAAGGCGCCCGCTATTATACCTAAAATGATGGCTAGGATGACTTGAAAGGTAAGGTTGCTGAAGATTTTTTTCATTGCTTGCGCTGGTTAATCGCTGTTTGGTTTAAGACAACAGCACCGGGAGGCTGGTGCTGTTGCCGGGAGTTGAATTTAAGATAATTTTTTAGAAAGCAGATGATTATTTTCCCAGGGAGATCAGGTTGCTGAATAAGCGGTAAGCCCCCGGAACCCCGGCTGGCAGTTCTCTGAACATAGAAAGACCGGTGTAAACAAAGTTTCCTTTTCCGTATTTGGCCACCAGTAAACTTCCGTCCAGGGGTTTTTCACCAGGATCGTTGGAAGAAAGTATGGCTTGGTACTCTTTGCTCCACTGATTAGGAAAATAGAGACCTCTTTCCTGTACCCATCCTTCAAAATCCTTGGGAGTGATTTTGTTTGGTGTGTTGAGGACGGCGTGATCTGGTTGCAGGAACCTCACTTCTGCACCTTCAACGGTAATACGGTCTGTGGAAAGTTTCAGCGGGTAGGGCCCGGGGTTGGTTTTTACATCACTGTAGGTGTTGTATTGCACAATCATATTACCCCCGTTTTTTACATATTCCATCAATTTACTATGATAAAAACCTATTCTGTCGAGGGTGTTATAGGCCCTCACACCGGTAATGACAGCATCAAATCTGGCCAGGTTCTCTGTATTGATATCGGCATCTTTGAGTAGCGTTACCTCATAGCCGATTTGTTGCAGGCTGCGTGGAACTTCATCGCCTGCCCCCATCAGATAACCTATCTTTGAGCCTTTCTTGACCAGGTCCAGTTTAACAACTTTGGCTGTTGCGCCGGGAAAAAGTACCTGCACCGGGATGTGGTTGTAATTGATCACATTAATGCCCTTGCTGTAGTCTTTTCCATCGAGGTTTACAATAGCCTGTATTTCGGCTTCACTGGCATCGGTGGGTGGATAAAGGTTAAAGTTCGCCGTTTGTTCGGCTTGGTCTGTATCGATATTAAAAGCAATGGCTGCAGGTTCAGAACGCCATCCTTGCGGTAATTTTAGGGCAACACTTCCTTTTATATTGGCTTTACCGGCTTTGATAAAGACCGTGATTTGTTTAGGCTCCTGCCCGCTGAACATATAGACGTTCTCGGCAATATTCGCAAATACTGGAGGAGTAATGGATAGGGGCTGGTAGAGTTCCCCATAGACCGGATCGTTATGTTTGTAAAGAACAGGCAAGGTATAGGTGAAGGTTTGGTTACCGATGCCAAGGGTCAAACTGACCTTCGCTTCGGGGTTGTTTTCAGGAAGGCCTACATCTTTTTGGTTGTTGATGAAGAACAGGCTTAGCGAGTCTTTTTGCTTTAACCAATACGGTTGTGAGATGTCGGTATTTAAAGGTACGTTTACGCTGGCCTTGAATTTTTTACCTTGTGAATTTTCAAGGGAAGCATTCAGGCTGGAATCTGATCCGCGGAAGGGAAAGGAAATTCTCCGGAGCTGAACCGGCACCTTGGATCTGTTGATCACCTCAACCTGTACCTGCAGGCTAGCACCAGGTGTTACGGAATAAGTGCTGGCGGTTGCTTCCATGTAGAGCCCCAGGCTTTCTTTGATGACCTCCTGAAGTTCATCCAGTTTTCTTTGTTTCCAGAAGCTCTCCGGTAATTTCTCCAGTTCAGTTCTTGCCGACAACAGCTCGGGAACGATGGCTGATGGGTTGGCCGCATTGTAAGCAGCTATAGCCCTGGAAATGGCCTGTTCAACTTTACTGCTGTTTTTAACTCTTGTCCAGCTGGTGTTGATGTCTTCAAACAGGTCAGTTTTAGCGGGAACACCAAGGGTATGCTGGAAATAGTCAAAGGAGGAGCCACGGGTGCCAGTAGAGCCAAAACCCTGGCTTTTGTGCATGCTGCGGCTTTCGGCAGAGATCTCACCATAGGATTTTCCAAGCATAGCATTGTATACACCCACGTCAACTTTGAGTAGGGAGGGGGTGATTTTCTCAAATTCTTTTGGGTCTTTGAATGCCCATGAACTGATGTTCCACACCAGGCGTCTGGCTTGCCAAACCTCTACATATTTCAATTGCTCTGGAAAACGTTTTGGATCTGCGGCTGCTACAAAAGCATCCTCTGCGAGGATAGAAGAAGCGCTGTGTTGTCCATGCCCCGCCCTGGAATCTTTGGGGAAGCGGGTAATGATCACATCAGGTTTAAAGTTTCTGATTACCCATACCACATCTGCCAGTAATTTTTCCCTGTTCCAGATGCTGAATACTTCTTCCGGATTTTTAGAAAAGCCAAAGTCGTTGGCACGTGTAAAGAATTGGTGTCCGCCGTCTGTCCGCCGGGCCTGTAGTAATTCCTGTGTCCTGATGACGCCCAGGCGCTCCCGGATTTCCGGGCCGATCAGATTTTGCCCGCCATCGCCGCGGGTTAAGGAAAGGTAGCCGGTATGGTAGAGTTTTTCGTTGGCCATATAGGCAATCAGGGTTGTATTTTCATCATCGGGATGAGCGGCAAGGTACAATACGTTGCCCAGTACATTCAATCTTTTGAGGTCTTGCAGGATCTTGCCTGCAGCGGGTTTAACCGGGGCCTGGGCATACAGCTCCAGGTTTGCAGCGGCCATAAGAATGACCATGCAACATGCTGATGCAAAATAATGGAATTGTTTCATTATAATGGATTTTGAGTATAAGAAGTGTTAATATCCAGTTCTCTCTGTGGTATAAGGAAAAGTAATCTTGGTGTTTTGCCTTGTGCTTTCATAAAATCCGTTGCTTTTCCAAAGCGGAGTAGGTCTGGCCATCTGTGGTTTTCAAAAGCAAGTTCAACCCTTCTTTCGCGGAGTAGTTTATCTGTAAATGAGCCTGGAGTGGCAGAACTTATCGGATCAAGACCAGCCCGGTGACGGACCTGATTGATCAGGTCGTAAGATTCCGGGGTGTCGCCCAGTGCTTCTGCCAGCATCAGCAATACATCTGCGTAGCGGAGTACCATGAAATTATAATCTGCATCGCCTTCATTATAGGCTGTCGTTGTTCCGTATTTCAGAATAAACCGGCCTGCATTTAAAGGGCCGTTTATGGGATTCATAGAAGCCGCAAGGCGTTGATCGTTTGGTTCATATGCAGCCTGCATTTCTGCTGTCGGGCGGTTTTTATAGGCTCCGGTGCTTTGTACCAGTAGTGGTGAAAAGGCATTGGTGAATTTATTGCCCGTATTGGTGCCACCGCCCTTAAACTGAACCTCAAAAATGGATTCCGCGTTGTTCTTGTTTGGAATTCCCCAGAGTTTCGCATAACTGGTCAATAGGGTATAACCATAATCGCTGATGATGCGTCTGAGAACCGGTACAGCAGCTGGTTTATTGCCCATGGTGAGGTATATTTTGGCTAGTAAAGTGGCTGCTGCACCTTTAGTTGCTCTTCCTACATCTGCACTACCATATTTTACAGGGAGGTAACTTTCGGCCTGGGTCAGGTCTGCTATCAGTTGTTTGTAGATCTCTGTTGCTGAAGACTGCACATAGGTACGGCCTTCTTCTACAGTAATTTCTTTGGTCACCAGGGGTACTTTGTTAAAGTTTACGGCCAGGTTATAATAGAAAAGAGAGCGGAGGAACAGGGATTCCCCTTTGATCCTGTTCCTCAAGGTCTCCTCCATAGATACGGCATCTATCCGGCTCATGATGATGTTGCAACGGCTGATGCCGACATAGGTGTCCAGATAGGCAGAGGTGATGATTTCTGCTGTGGCTGCATTTTCATTGAAATTATCAATGAGGTTCAGATCAGCACCTAGCCCGGTGATATCAGCACCGCCATCGGTGTTGTCAGAACGCATTTCGTTCATGACCCAGTAGCTTTGGTTATAGGTGCCATCCATTTGCAGGGCTTTGTAAGCTGCATTTACAGCAATTACCATATCGCCGCTGGTCTTGTAGAATTCATTCACATTTCTTTGTGATATTGGATTCAGGTCGGTAAAACCCTTGCTGCAAGCCATCAGCAGGCAGGTTAGTATAGCTAGGTAAGTCAGGTTCTTTTTCATCTTTCAGGTTGTTAAGTTCAGGTGACTACTTAAATGAGGCGTTGATTCCAAACGTGAAATTCTTAGACAGGGGATAAGCACCATAATCTTCTCCCTGTACCCCTGTTGCGGTGGATTGATTGTTGACTTCAGGGTTATAACCAATGTATTTTGTCTTGGTAAATAAATTGGTGCCCGAAGCATAGATTCTCAAAGAAGAAAATACTTTACCAACCAGTTTGTCTGAAAGGGTATAGCCCAGGGTCACATTTCTTAAACGCAGATAGGAAGCATCTTCAACCTGGTAATTGGAAGGACGGTTGTTGAATCCATGTAAATCGCCGAGCCGGTCTGCACGGGGTGTTTTTCCATCGCCCGGTTGGGATGGTGAAACCCATCTGTTCAGCTCAAATACATAGGAATTGGTTGCAGCTTCGCCATTTCCAAGGTGTCTTCTGGTTAGATTTAGCACTTCGGAACCTTGTACACCCTGGATCAGGAAACTCAGTTCAAACCTTTTATAAGTGAAGCGGTTGGTGATGCCATAGGTGAAACTGGGCTGATAGTTTCCAATGACGGTCCTGTCGTTGGCATCAATGACGCCATCTCCGTTTACATCCTTAAATTTGAAATCTCCAGGTCTTGCATTGGGAGCCAGTTTGTCTTTTGGGGCCCTGTTGATTTCGTCCTGGCTTTGGTAAATGCCCTCTACTACATAACCGTAATAACTGCCTATAGGATCGCCTATGCGTGTGATATGGCGTATCCCTGCACCTCCCGTGCTCAGAATCGGATCTCCGGTAATACCCAATTTGAGTACTTTGTTTTTGTTGGTGGAAAAGTTAAGATCTGTGCTCCAGGTAAATAAGCCCTCCAGGTTATGGGTTGTAATGGCAACCTCGAAGCCTTTATTTTCCACTTCTCCTATATTTCTTAATGGGTTTGAGTTTCCGTACCCAACCACTGCAGGGACTTGTACATTCAGCAACAGGTCTGAGGTGATTTTCCGGTACCAGTCAAAGGAAACAAAAATCCTGTTCTTCAATAAGCTCATGTCCAGACCAAGGTCTACCTGTGTGTTCTTTTCCCAGGTCAGGTTCGAATTGCTTGGAGTAGAAGGGGCGACACCATTCACGACTACATTCCCCAGTACGTAATTGTAAGGGTTGAGCAGGCCGATAGAGGCATAGTTCGGGATGAGGAAGTTGCCGGTTTTACCCCAGCTTCCCCTGAATTTGAAATCGCTGATAAAGCGGAGCTTTTTCATGAAGGGCTCATCAGATACCCGCCATCCTGCAGAGAAGGAAGGAAAATATCCTACTTTATTTCCTTCTCCGAAACGGGAAGCACGGTCAGAACGAATAGTGGCGGTAAGCAGGTATTTGTCTTTAAAGGAATAGTTTACCCTGCCCAGGTAAGAAACCAATGCCCATTCTTCTTCCGTTGCAGTTCCACCAGTCACTTGTCCGCCGCTTACAGTTTGTACCAAATCGTCAGGAAAATTTTCTGCCTGTACCTGGTTCATCCGGATCTTGTTCTTTTGTGCGGTATATCCCAGTACAGAAGATATGTGGTGCTGTCCAAAAGTTTTGTCGTAAGAAAGGGTATTCTCTGCGAGCCAGTTGGTCTCAAGAGAAGAATTGGATTGCCCAAAAGGTACACCTACGGTGGCAGTGCGGTCCAGGAATGCCTTCTCTCGATAGTATTTTCTATTGTAATTATTGATGTCTGTGCCGGCCATCAGCTTGTATTTTAATCCTTCCAGGATGCGATATTCTGCATAGGCATTGGCAAAGGTTCTGAACTGTGTCAAATCGTCGTGAATATACCTCACCACGGCCAGAGGGTTACTGGAAGCGGTCATATTGGTGGCTGTTCCATTTTCGGTATTCAGATGACTTTGGTTATTGGATTGGTTAATCGTGCCGTCAGGAAGATAAGGACTGACCTGTGGAGAGGTGACCAATGCAGTATATACTGCCCCCGGAGGGTCTGCGAAATAAGGTGCACTGGTAGACCCTCTGGCCTGATCTGTAAAGGAAGGGTTCAGGTTGACGCCGATCCTGAGGTTTTTTACCGGATCGGACTCCAGGTTAATACGGAAACTATAGCGTTTGAAACCGGTTTTATCAATAATACCGCCCTGGTTGAAGTAATTTCCTGAAATGTAGTAGCCTAGTTTTTCAGCTCCGCCTGCCAGCGATACACTGTAATTTTGAACGGCAGCGGTTTTGAACAGCACATTCTGCCAGTCTGTATCTACGCCTGTTGGATTAATAAACGCGGTTGGAAGGTAATAACTGGTATTGGTAGATTTGGTATACCTCACCGAATTTGGGTCGTTTATGTTGGCCCCTGGAATGTCTTGAAGATAGGCATTGTTCTTAGCCTCCAATACGTATTGGCTAAGCTGGAATGCATTCATCAGTTTTACTTTATTGGCCAGGGATTGTACACCGTAGTAGGAATCGAAATTGACTGCAGTGGTACCATCTCTCTTTCCCTTTTTAGTGGTGATGATGATGACCCCGTTGGAGCCTCTGGATCCGTAGATCGCGGCTGCGGCGGCGTCCTTTAGTACCTCGATCGACTGGATATCTCCGGGACTGATGGTGCCCAGCGGATTGGCAGGGGCGGGACGGAATGCGACCGTTCTGCGTGCCACGTCCCCTTGTATAGCCGATTCTACATTTTTGGAAACGGGAAAGCCATCCACCACATATAGCGGTTCATTCCCTGCGGAAATGGATCCGACACCCCGGACCCGGATGGTGGTGGCAGCGCCAGGTTCTCCACTGGGTTCTTGTACCTGTACGCCCGGAATCTGGCCCTGTATGGCATTTTCAAAACTGGATACGGGAATGTCTTTGATATTCTTAGCGGTAAGGGTCGAGATAGATCCGGTAAGATTTCTTTTTTGCTGGGTACCGTAGCCCACAACCACCACTTCATTGAGCTTTTGCTGGTCTGGCTGTAGCATCACATTGACTGTGGATGCACCTGTCAGCTGAACTTCTTTGGTCATATAGCTGATATATGAAAATACAAGAACCCCGTTTCCTGTTACCCTGATGCTGTATTTTCCACTCGCATCGGTTGCTGCAGTGGTGCTGGTGCCTTTCAGTTTAACCGATACACCGGGAATGGATTCGCCACTGATGGCATCGGTTACTTTTCCGGTAATAACCGTTTGTTTGCTTTGTAGCGATGCAGAGGAGGGTTCAGCTATAGTTTCTGATTTGACTTCTGCCTGTACAAGGTCTGTTTCGGGAAAGGAGGGCAGGGCAGAGGTATTCTTATCATTGGTATTGATGATGTAAAACTGGTCTCCGATTTTTTTATAACTGATATTGCTTGGGCTCAGCAGGCTGGTCAAAGCGGTTTCTATGGTTTCTTTTTTGATCTCCCGTTTAACCGGGATCTTGATTTTTTCTACCTGCTTACTGTTGAACATGATGGAAACTTTATAGGCTTTTTCCAACTCTTTTAAAATATCTTTTAGTGGTCTGAACTGTTCATTTACAGCAGTATAAGTTCGGACTTTAGTGCCTGTTGCATGGTAGGCAAAAGACTGGGCACGGGCATAGGCCAGCGAGTTGCCCACTATCAGGCAGATAGTGAGCAGGCGTAAAATGGTTACCATATGGGTTCGGTTTGGTTTAGGAATTAGGTTAATTTGATGTTACAATCAGTGTGTCTCCTTTTCTTATAAGTTCTAAATGAAATATTTCTGACAGACCTTTGATCAATAGGTCTATGTTTTGGGTTGGGGCAGAACCGGATACGCTCATGTTCATCAGTTCTGGTTTTTCTACCTGGATATTCAGGCCGTAGGTATTATGTAATTGCTGCAGCACTTCTTTAAGTCTGGTTTTTTCAAAGACCAGTCTGGATGATTTCCAGGATGAGTACATTTCCGGATCAACCACTTTTTTGATATAGGTATGTTGCGCGGGTTGGTACTCTACCAGGTCGCCGGGTTTCATGGTAATCACCTTTTCCAGAGCAGGATTGGTCGTTTCCATATGGAGTGCGATTTTACCGGAACTTAAGACAACCCGGGTTTCCTCTTTTCTTTTTGATACGTTAAATTCTGTTCCCAGTACCTGCACAGAAGAATGGTCGTTCATGCGGACAAAGAATTTCTGGTCAGTTTTGGTATGTTTTACCGAAAAATAAGCTTCTCCGTCAATATTGACCTCCCGGTCGCCGCTCGAAGGCCAGTGTTTACGGAAGCTTAGGTGGGTGTTTCCATTCAAAAGAACGACAGAACTATCCGGAAGTACAATTCGTGCGGTCTCTCCGTATTTGGTGGTGTAGCTGAGGATGCGGTTGTAATCTTTCAGAAACAGGATGCCAGCTGCTGCAACCAGGAGCAGTACTGCGGCAGCGGCCAACAGTTTTGGGCTGAAAAGAGTAAATTTCCTTTCTGGCTGGATTTGTATATCTTCTTCCAGAAGAGGCTCAAGCTTCTTCCAGGCTGCATCTATCCGTTCCAGATCGTTTTTATATTTCTTCTTCATCTGCTGTTCCTTTTATGCTAAGACGGTACTCTTGTTATAATGTACTGGAAAAAGTTAAATTATTTTGTATTATTTTTTTTTGTGTCTGTTTCCCGGAGCCAGTACAGCAAATAAGGCACATTGTAAGCATGGGTCCAGCCAAAGACACGTAAAGCATTTCTAACATCCCATTCCGCATACTCTTTTTCCGGATCCTGCGGAAAGTGGCTGACTTGGAGCAAGGTTTCTGCCAGTTGCTTTTGCGTAGCGGGATCACTGAACTTAATCTTCGCCTGATCCGTTTTGAGAACTTCCGCGCGTTTTAATGCGGTATCCAGATAGCTCTTGTCTTTAGTGAATTCATAGCCAACCAGTAAACTGTGGATAGAGGAAAGGTAGGATTCAAAGAAATAGCTAACGGGTTCATTGTCCCGGACCGATCTGGCGTGTTTCAGCAGGGCGGCTTTTACTTTTTCGTCTTTGGTGATCTGATAGTATTTCTTCAGCCCCTGTGATGCATAGACGTGTGAATATCCGTAACGATCTACGACCAGGCTGTTGTTTTGCTCCGTGCCATTTTGCAGGCGGAGCATCTGCGCTACACGGTCCTGAAGATCGGCCAGGTATTTTGGGTCCTTGGTGGCATCCCAGACTTCTGTCATGTTCCATACGGAAAGGTACAGACGCCTTCCGGTGAGATCATGATCTCCCCAGATGCGTTTGGTATAGGTATCTGCAGTCTGTTTGGCGATATCCAGGCCACGATGGTCTCCGGAGATATAATAATCTGCCAGCCAGCCTTGTACCCATACATGTGCGCTGAGTACAGCTGTCCAGTGTTGATCTCCATGTCTTTTGCCTATGCCCAGATAGGGGGTGGTGATGTCATCCATCTCCTGGTTCCGGAAATAATCCAGCGAGGGATTGGTATCACCGAAGTAGGTTGGTTTTTTAGGCCAGTGGATATTGTCTACATCCATCGTATGTTTACTGGTGGCCTGTGCGGCTTTGTAGAAACGGGGATCACCGGTTCTCAGGAAATGCATCCAAAGCATATAATCCTGTGCAGGTTCGTTATTTGCCCACATTTCCCATTTATTATTGATGTAGTAATTTTTGTAGTCACCATATTCGAACATACCATACCATGGTGCCCAGTTCTGATTGAACAGTACCCAGTCCATTTTATAGTCCATACCCCTTTCAAACTCCTGGAAGTCTTTACCTCTGGGGGAATACAGACCAAATACCTGTGACCTGGCGTACCATTCTGGTATGGCGTGAGCTACGGGCGGATCTAAGAAATAGTTGAGTGCCTGCTGAATGCCGGGAGTTTTTACACTGGCCTCATGAAAATAATAGACCAGTTCACTTGTTTTGGCCAGGCCCTGGGCAAAGTTTCCCAGGATACCGTCGTCGGGCGAATTGCTGTCTCTGGCAAAGCTCATCGGACCTGCCTGTGGTGCCCAGAGATAGGCCGTTGCAATCTGGTCATTACCTTGTATATTCAATTCTTTAGGGTACTCTTCAAAGAAATTCTTAACTCCGATTCCGATGCCCCATTTTTGATCGGACAGGTCCATCCATCCGCTTGCTTTTGCCTTTTTAAGTGTTTCTTTCTGGTTCTCGGTCAATGTAGCTGAAAAGCCTTCTATCCTTTCTATGGTAGAAGACTCCGGAACCGGGGCTACTTTATTGGGTTTTGGTCCGGTTTGATAGAGGCTGGTATTGCCGTTGGCAGGGGCAGAAAACTCATAGATTTTTTCTGCCGGGTTTTCCCACCATTTACCTTCTTTATAGCCAACTTTATATTTTACTGGCCCATTGAGATGATAGTGCAAAGAAAAACCTGCCGATGCGATCTGGTCATTGGGTTTTGACCAGCCGTCCTCACTGGTTTTTTCTTCCGAAAGGATGTCTTTGGATTGTGTAGCGATCCTGGCATGTTCTCCTTTAAGCACCTTATGCTGATCGGGAACACCGGTATATACAAAGCTATGAATTACCTTTACATATGATTTTCCGGCATAGACGTGGATGCGGAGAATAAATGGTGCAGTATTGTTGTCTTTTCTGTCATAATGATATTCTCCTTCCAGCCGGATAATGCCATGTAATGGACCGGAACCCTTTTCAATAACACTTCGGGTAATGACTGCTTTGGAGGCATCCGGGCCTTGAGGATCAATCAGGTCAAGAAAGGAACCGCGGTCTTTGACACCACTGGCGATAATATCTTTGTCGTCAAAACCATTTTTATCGGTATCTAGCCTAACCACTTCAAAGAAGCCGCCATTGTCTTTTTTTATTTTAAAATTGAGCGGACCGGTACTGACTTCGGTATAACTGCCCATCGGCTGAACATTTCTGATGACCACCCGGTTGCCCGGGAAAAAAGTCCTTTTGACATCGCTGCCATATTCCAAGGTGTACTGATCGCCGGCGTCTGCAAAAAAGAACACCCATATCCATTTGATGCTGTTGTTTAGCGGTTGCCAGTTGTTGACTTCTGTGATTTGTGAAGGGATTTCTTTCCCGTTCTGGTTCAAGAGCCTGACCTGGTCTGGAGAATACAGTGCTCCGTTGGGGAAGGGGATGCCAAGGGTGATCGGAGCCCCTTCTGCATGTTTCTCGATTTTGAGTGGAATGTGCTCTGCGGCCATAGTGGGCCGGCTGCACACCAGGGCTAAAAAAAGAAGGATCAGTTGTAGCTTGTTCATCGTTTAATTGGTTTAGTTCATTACGGTTAATTGATGGTGGTATAGTGCTGCGGCGCCAAGAACAGCAATGTTGTCCAGCCCAGTAGGCTGTATCTGGATGTGTTGTAGTACAGGTTGATAAGCGAAATCCTGTAAGCCGTTCCAAAGCGCGTTTTTAAAGAAGGGATAGGCTTTGCTTACTGAACCACCAAGGATGATTTTTTGTGGATCAATGGCATATAACATGGCTTTCACAACAGCGGATACATGCTTGCCGTAGGTGTTGAAAATATCCAGTGCTTCGGGGTTTCCTGCCTGGGCCAATGTAAAAAGTTCTTCGCCGCTGCGCTGGTAGAAATGACTGAAAAAATTTCCGCTGCAATAGAATTCGAAATTATGATTTAAGTAAGGGAGCATACCAAATTCTCCGGCACCGCAGTTTCGGCCTTCATAGAGTTGATTGTTACAGATCAGTCCGGCCGCAACGCCAGTACCCAGAATCAGGCCAGCAAGATCTGGACAGTCTTTTCCGCTGCCGTAATACCATTCTCCAGCTACAAAACAATTCGCGTCGTTATTGATGTAAACCGGTAATTTAAAATGTTGTTCGAGTATGTCTTTTAAAGGTACTGCTTTCCAGGATGGGATGTTCTGAACATCGTATACAATACCTTCTTTGGTATCCAGAATTCCGGGGACACCAATGCCAATTGCCACTACATTTTCGCACATGACTTCCTCCAGTGACAGGATGATTTCATGGATCACTTCCTGTTCTGTACCTGTTGAAGGGACTTTTCGGGATACAATTTTTTGGATCTCCTGGTCTTGTACCAGGCCACAGCGCACATTGGTGCCGCCCAGATCTACGCCGATAACTGAATGTTTAAGCATGGGCTCTTGATTTTCTGAATTTTTTAAAAGAGATCACTTCATTTTGAACCAGAGGTCTGGACCAGAAGCCGAGACTGAAAATATACGAAAGCATGATAAAGAGAAACAGCATTCCGGTTTTCAGGGTGCTTAGGTCGCCAATCCAGCCTACAATTAAGGGAATAATAGCACCGCCACAAATACCGGTGATCAGGATGCCGGATACTGCACCATGATGTGCTGACATGGAATTCAGAGCCAGCGAAATAATAATGGACCACATAACTGAGGCAAAAAAGCCAACCATAGGGAAGGCCCAGATAGCAATTTCTGAGGGACCAAAAAGGGCAAGTAAAAGACAGATGATAGCACCGCCGGTAAAAAGGACAAGTACTTTCCGGCTGTCTATGAACTTCAACAGGACGAGCCCCAGAATGGTTCCGACCGTGAGCAAGCCCCAGAACCAGGAAACGGCAGTTGCCCCGCCCGTTTTTGGATCGATACCATGATAGGTATGCAGAAATTCAGACATCCAGTTGGCCACCCCCTGTTCAATGCCTACATAGCAGAAGATGGCCAGAAAATACAGGAGAACAAGGGGATTTTTTAATAATTCCATATTGGTCTTTAAGCCGCCCACTTTTTCATCGCCTTTGAGTTCTACTTTTGGAATTTTGACAATGGCAATAACGAAGACCATCGCAACAGAAAGGATGGCGAAGATCCAGTAGAGGGAAATCCAGGGAAGATTTGCTGGTACGATCGATTCAAACAAAGAAATGACTGCGTTAGGCTTGTTTCCGGATTTTCCAATATTCATCACCAGATAGGAGTAGACCAGAGGACTTAGAAAAGAAGCCAGTCCAAAAAAGAACTGTCCCAGTACGGAGTTAAAGGCAAAATGCTCCTCGCCACCGGCAACTCTTAGCAAAGGATTGATGGCTACCTGTAGCATGGCCATTCCGGCTCCGATAAAAAAAAGGGAGAACATATAACTGAAATAACCGGGAAGCAGAACAAAGATGAACGCACCAAGAAAGGAGAGGAAGAAAGCACCGGCCATCACTCTTTTCTCGCCATATTTCTCTACCAATATCCCTGAAGGAATAGACATGACGCCATAGGCTATAAAAAAAGCAAATGGAAGTAAAGCTACAGTGGTTAGGTTCAGCTTGAAGCTTTTAATAATATCCGGAACCAGGGGGCCAATAATATTGGTTAAAAAAGAAATGACAAAAAAGATGAGCAGGATAAGCCCCAGGACAACAGGATTTTTCTTCATATCGGTCTTTTTATTTTTTTGACCCTTTCATTTGGAATCATTGCGGATCATTTGTATATAAAGACGGGAGGAAATTGGAGTTGTACTGTATTTTTTTAAAAAATCTTTAATCACCTATTGTTTTGGGAGGAGAGGTCGCTCATACCAGGATAGCTGAATAGCTAATCCGTAATGAAAAAATAACATTGTGGTCTTTAAGCGTTTTTCGGAAATTTAATTGTATTATTTTTTGCAAAGCATAAAAAAGTTGTTCCCTCGCATACCGCGACATATAGAATTATTGACCTGCTCTGAATAATTACCTGATGTAAATAATAAAGGTTTATTAACCTAATTGGTTTTAACCATCACTTTTAAATAATCTTGTGAAGAAAAAAAGTGACATAGAGCTTGTTCATTTGAGTACTTCAAATGCATACTAATCAAATATAGGTAAAAACTGCTTGTTATATACTTCAGTTTTGAAGTTAGATAAGGTGTCTATAATGGATTATTACTGCAATATCGTTGTAACGTTTTCCTTTGTTATCTCGTTTTAATAAAGATTTAATCTTTAACTCTTTAAACACAAACCGAACAAACAAATTAATGATGAAAAAGCTTTTACTATGTGCCGTTACGGCGTTAATGTTCTTTAATGCAAAATCACAAGACGTACAGAACACGATTAAAATTAACCCATTAAGTGCTTTACTGGCTACAGGCTCGGTATTTTATGAACGGAAAGTGAGCGAAGAAGTATCGGTCCAGTTGGGTGTTGCCTACACCGGTGTTAAACTGGACGATGTCAAATTTAGTGGTCTGGCCATTACGCCGGAAGTCCGCTTTTACCTTAAAAAGCACGCACCAGTAGGAATGTATGTGGCACCTTTTCTGAGGTACCAGAACTTCACTGTTTCTGATGATGAGAATAAAGGAAGTTATACTTCTTTTGGTGGTGGAGCACTTATGGGTTATCAATGGGTGTACAGCAGTGGTTTTACCCTGGACCTGTTTTTCGGGCCGAGTTACAACAGCGGAAATTATAAGTCCACCTTTGGAAGAGACGAACCAAGCATCAAGGGGGGGATAGATGGGGTTGGTATCCGCACAGGTATTGCACTTGGCTTCGGTTTTTAAAACCGGCTCCTTTTTATTTAATTGTAACCGATCTGTACGACTACGGACCGGTTACTTAAATACAACAAACTTATCCAGGTATCAGACTTGCCTGGTCAAAGGATTTTCAATTTCTTCCATAGACAAGTTTATTTGATGTAATTCCGGTTTCCTAAAATTTCAGAGAGTTTTTTTTCCAGTTCAACGCCTTTGAGGTTTTTCGCTATGATCTTACCGGAAGGATCAATTAAAAAGTTTTGCGGTATAGAAGAAACTCCGTACAATTTTGCAGCAAAGTTTTCTGTTTTTAAATCTGAAAGCTGTGTCCAGGTAATCTGGTCTTCCCTGATGGCCTTCAGCCAATCGTCTCTTCCTGAAAGTTCATCCAGGGATACGCCCAGGATGGTGAAATTTGTGTCTTTATAAGATTTGTACGCATTGATCAGGGTTGGATTTTCCTTCCTGCATGGAACGCACCAGGAGGCCCAAAAATCCAGTAATACATATTTTCCGCGAAAGGAGGAAAGCTGCACGGTTTTTCCATCGGTATCCGGCTGGGAGAAATCCGGTGCGGTTTGACCGATGGCTACTTTTTTCAATACCTGGATTGCACTGAAAAAACCTTTGCCATCATTGCTGTTCCGGATTTCCGGAGATAAACTCAGAAATAAAGATTCCAGTTCCTGTGGTTCAGCGGAGCTAAGGTTCGCATATAAAGCCCTTAGACAAATGATGGATGAAGGATGCGCTTTAATGAAATTTTCCATTGCATTATAATGCTGTTTTTGAACCTCTTCTGGTGTGGATGCTTTCATGGCCTTAGCTAGTGCAGTCTGGTATTCCGTATCTTCTGCTATGATTTTTGTCCCTGAAGCTACAGCGCTTTTTGCGGATCCGGTGCTGTTGACGGTAGTGGTTCCTTTGTCAATATACAGGTAGCGGTAATCTTCCCGGGATGGTCCTGTACCTTTTGTGTTTACATAAAATATTGCCCGGTTGATGTCGCTTAAATAGCCACGAAGTTCAAATTTTCCTTTGCGGAGAATGGCGGAGTCGATTTTTGTTTGAGTACCGGTATAGTATTTTAAATAAACCTTTGCAGGCGCGCTTAATTGTCCGATGCTGCCTTTTACAATAAAGTTGGTTTTTTGTGAAAAGCCCAGATAGGGCATGGCCATAAACAGGATAAAAAGTATTCTAAACATTTTTTTAAGATTAAAGAGATTAGTGGTAGCCTGGGTTTTGAATGATGTTTGGGTTTACGTTAATTTCTCCCAGAGGGATTGGCATTACCCTTCGGTAATCTCCAGCCTTAATAATACCGCTTGGATATTCTTCAGTCCGGAGGATGTCCTGGTTCAATCTGTTCAGATCAAAGAAACGGTCGCCTTCAAAAGCGAGTTCTTTGCGCCTTTCTTTTACAATATCAGCCAGTAAAGCAGTACCAGCAGACGTATAAGTTAAAGAGGGGTCCCGTCTTGACATTAATCCGTTTAACCAGGTTAAAGCTTCTGTTTCTTTATTCAGCCGGTAAGCAGCTTCAGCAGCAATAAGCTGTACTTCGGATAAGCGGATTACCTTTTTTTCATTGAAATCACCACTCAACACTGGATATTTATTGACGATATAAGCCGGATCTTCCCCGCCAACCCTGTTTCTGACGCCTTTTAGGATCAGGTTTTTTCTGACATCAGCAGGTGTATAAGTATCGAACAAAGATTGGGTGGTTAACATTTCTCCTTCACTGTTGTCGGCCTGGGCAAAATGCAGGGAAAGTTCTTCCAGACCATTGTTGCTGAAAGCGTCTGAGGCCAGCTCAAAAAGCGTTTCTACTTTATTGCCCTGGTCATGGGGGGCTGCAGCTGCCCAGTAGTCTGCCAGGTCAGCTCTGTTGACAAGTGTAAAGCCGCTGTTGTTTAATACGTCTTTAGCTTGGTCATAAGCATTCTGATAAGCTCCTTTATATAAGTTTACCTTAGCCTTTAGCGCAAGTGCTGCATATTTTGAAAACTTTGCTGAGCCGTTGTATTGCGACATCAGACTGATGGCCTGGTCCAGGTCTGAAAGGATTTGAGCGTACACCTCTGCAACTGTATTTCTCTTAGGTAATGCAGCAGGGTTATAATGCAATACGATTGGTACACCAGGCGAATTGGACTCCTGTGTATATGGTTTTCCGAACAGGCGTACCAGGTCAAAGTAAACCAGGGCTCTTATGGCGTAGGCTTCGCCTTTGTATTGCATTACTTCAGTTCCCTGGTTCAAGGGGGCATCTATGATGTTATTCACCTGTAAAATATTGACATAGCCAAATTGCCATACCCGGTTGCTGTAAGCACCGTCTGTCGTAATAGAATAGGCGTTTTCACCATTAAAGAGACCGATATTAATGGTAGACAGATAAATGTTGTCGGCCAGCAAATCTCCAAGCAAGGGAACTGCGGCCCCACGAAGTTCTCCGTTGCGTAAATTGGCATAAGCACCGTTAAGTGCGGTTTTTATATCAGCTGCAGTTTTAAGCGCATCTTCGCTGGATACACTGGTATAGGGCTTCTGGTCTAAAAAGCTTTTTTTACAGGAAAGCATCGAAAGCAATGTGACCAGGCTTGCGATCAATAATATATGAGTTGAATTCTTCATGTTCAGCATTCAGATTAAAATTTCAGGTTAAGACCCAGGGTAAACACTTTTGGCATTGGGATATTGTAGTTCGATTGTCCGGTTAACCCAGCTTCAGGATCATAAGGCAATTTCTTATCCCTCACCCAGGTAGCCAGATTTGTTCCGCGTACATACACACTTAACCCATCAATTTTTGCTTTTGATAAAACAGATTTTGGAAAAGCATAGGCTAATGTTAATTCTCTTAAGCGGATATAGTCACCTTTGTACAAGAAACGGCTTGAGGCCCGGCTGGAATTATTGGTGTTGTTAAATATATAAATAGGTACATCGGTCACATCACCCGGTTTTTGCCATGCATCCATTGCCGATGCAAAGTGGTTAAAAGAACTGTTGTCCCCGTCTGACTGGGTATATCTTGACCAAAGGTCCATCACATAATTGCCAAAGTTGTAGTATAACAGGGCATCCAGGCTGAAACCTTTATAAGTAAATGCGGTAGTGAAACTTCCAAATACCTTAGGCGTAGCGGAACGGTTAGGTACAAGTTTGGCCAGGTTATAATTGCTGGTCGTTTGGGTCATGGTTTCATCGGTATACCAAAGGGGTTTACCATTGGCTGGATCAACGCCGGCCCACTGACGCAGGTAATAGGTTTGGAAGTCGAGCCCGACTCTGCGGATCACCGAAGATCCTTTCATATCCTTTCCATCTACCAGGGAAGTAATTTTGTTGATGTTGTGTGAGATATTGAAGCCTACATTCCATTTAAAATCAGTGGTTTGAACAGGTGTCCCATTGATGGAAAATTCAATACCCCGGTTTCTCATCGATCCGATATTATTTAAAAATGAACCGGTACCGGTTGTTCCTGAGGTTGGCTGACTCAACAATAGATTGGTTGCTTTTCTATTGTAATAATCGAATGTAAATGATAGCCTGTTGTTAAATAAACCTACATCGACGCCCAGGTCAAACTGCTTATTGGTTTCCCAGGTCAGATAGGGGTTTCCAACTGAAGTAGGACCACTGCCGACCTCACCGTTGTAGTTGAAATTATAATAGGAAACGGAGTAATCGCTGGAGACTCCATAACTGTATAATTGTCTCCAGCCATAATTTTCGATATTCGCATTCCCTGTCAAACCATAACTTGTTCTTAGTTTTAAGACATTGATGAAGTTCAGCGATTTGATGAAATTTTCTTCCTGAGCGTTCCAGGATGCACCGGCAGACCAGAAATCACCATACCGGTTTCTTTCGCTAAAGCGGGAAGAGCCGTCACGGCGGTAACTTCCTGAAATGACATACTTTCCTTTGTAGGAGAAGTCGGCCAGACTGAGCAGGGAGGCGATGGTATAGTCTGAATTATCTCCTGCAGCTTCGTTGGGAATTGTCCCGTTTGATGGGACGTTAACCGCAGGGTTTAATGGTAAACCGGTGGTACTCGCTGTAGAAGTATAATTCTGTGATTTTTGAGCTTCATAACCCACCTTTAAATTACCTACCCAGGTCTGGTCTTTTTGCAGGTCGAAATGATAGTCGGCCATGTTTGTCCATGTCCAGTTGAAGTAACGTGTATAAGCGCGGGAAGAAAAGCCACCATTATAAAAGGTCCCGGCACCATGTGTTGGGTTATAATAGGTGTCTTCTTCCAGATTGTTGTAATCAGTACCAAATCTCGAGGTAAAGCTCAGATGATCTGTGATTTTATATTCAGCGGAAAGTGTTCCCAGACCTTTCAACTGGCTGAGCTTGTTTTTGTTATACTCAGAAGTATAAAGCGGATTGGATTTTGAACCAAAAACTGCCTTATCTATGTTATAGGTGCCATCGGCATTATATGGAGAAATAAAAGGGAACAAATGTACAGCCGCATTGATGGGGTTATCAGATGAACTGCCATTTGCCGGGGAATTTTGTCCATTGCTGCCTATGATAAGGGTGGTGGCCAGGGAAATGCGGTCGTTAACCTTTGTTTTTAAGTTTACCTTGAAAGAATAGCGGTTAAAATCTGATGCGATCACCGTTCCCTGCTGTTTAAAATATCCGCCGGATACATGGAATTGTGTGCTGCCGGTACCTCCGCTGATGCCCAGGTTGTATTGTTGCTGGCGGCCCTCTCTTTGTACCAGGTCAAGCCAGTTGGTGTTTAAGCCACTTCCGGAACCAAATTTTTTGTCCAGAAAAGCGAATACGTTGTCAGGCGTTACGCCATTAAGTTTAGCATAAGCTGGATTGTTTAATACACCTTTGGCTGTAATGCTGCGCCATTGCTCTGTGGTCAGAAGTTGACCGGCCTCGGGAATTTTACCCAGCTGGGTGATACCATATTCTGTATCAAAATTAACCTTGGTTTTGCCTTGTGCACCTTGTTTGGTGGTGATGATGATAACGCCGTTTGCCGCTCTTGATCCATAGATCGCTGAAGCTGCAGCATCTTTTAAAACGTTGATGCTTTCGATGTCATTGGGATTGATGGCCGATAAGGCATTGGAAGTGGTGGTGGTTCTTGACAACTGGCCTGAGTTGATGATGATCCCATCGATCACAAAAAGCGGATCTGATCCGGCAGAAATGGAACCAATTCCACGGATCCGGATTTGCTGCAGGGCACCCGGTTGGCCTGATGAACCCACAGACTGCAGCCCGGCCACCCTGCCCTGGAGTGACTGGTCTATAGAAGTATAGGCACGGTTTTCAATCTCCTGCGATTTAACCAGGCCTACAGCTCCGGTGCTTATGGTTTTGGCTTGTTCCCCATAACCGTTAATGACTACCTCGTTCAGCAGACCGCCCAGCGGTTTAAGGCTGATCTTCAGATCCCCGTTTACTGGCAATGCCTGTTCCTGTACCTGGTAACCTACAAAGCTAAAGATCAGTACATCTGTTGCTTCGGGCAGTGTGATTTGAAATTGTCCTTTTGCATCGGTAACGCTCGTAAGGGATGGATGCTTCTGCGATCTTATATTTACTCCGGGCAAAGGTTCATTTTGTTCGTCGGTTACCAGGCCCTGCACCAATACTTTATTGGAGAGATCGTCTTTTGCAGAAGGTATGTCAATGGAACTTATGACAACAACGTTTTTAATCACGTTGTAGGTTAATGGAAGTTTATCTAATAATTTAGCCATTACTTGAGAAATTCCAGCATCTTTAACCTCAATGCTGACCAGCTTTTTGAATGGCACAACTTCGTTACTATAGGCAAACCGGTAGCTGGTTTTCTGCTCAATTTTTTTAAGCACATCACTCAATGAAGTATTCTTCATTTCCATGGTGATCCGGGTTTGAGAGTATAGAGAGGCTCTGGCGTGGAAAGTGAGTAGCGCTAGAATTAAAAGTAGCTTCATCTTTAGAAAATGTTTTCGATAACAGAGGGCAAAGTGGTTCTGAAAGAAAAGTTTGTTTTTCTTCATATATTTGTTTTGAATAGTTGATTAATAAAAGTTGGTATTTTCTCTTTCCGGGGAAATCATCAGGCAGCAATTATTTGATAACGGGGAATGCGCCAACATTTCCCGTTTATAAAAGCCCTGGAATCAGTTTGTTATAGTTATTTTTTTTCCATTCAGTTTGTAATTAAAGGGTTTAGAAGTTTGCATTATTTTAAGTATATCCCCTACACTTTCCTCTTCAAATATTCCTGTGTAGCGGTATTTCATGATGTCCTGGTTTTTAAACTCAATACTGATGTCAAAGCGTCGTTCAAGCATAACTGCAATAACCGACATAGGACTGTTGAAGAAAGCTATTTTATTATCTATCCAGGCGGTCTCTGTCAATAAATTCTGTCCATTTCGGTACAGAAGCTGATCAACTTTGATTTTAGGAGCGTTTTCCTGTGCCGTTTCTCTATGGCCGGATGAGGGTTGGTCTTTGGATACTGTTAATTTTTCATTTGGATGTAGAATAATATTTTCTGAAGGTCTGTCATTGAAACTTACCTCAATCCGCCCTCTGATCAGGGCCGTTTCGATGGTCTGGTCTTCATGGTAACTTTTTACGTTGAATGCGGTGCCCAATACTTTAATATTTATCTTATTGGTATGGATTACAAAGGGATGATCCGGATCTTTTTTTACATCAAAAAACGCCTCGCCGTCCAGCCATACCTCCCTTAACCGGCCTTTAAAATTATCAGCATATTGCAGCCGGCTGTCAGAATTTACCCATACAGAACTGCCATCAGGAAGCTTTACCATGGTTTTAGATCCTTTTTTGGTGACTACCTGGCTTTTTGATAAAGTACCTGCACCGAAAGGGGAGAGAAGTAAAATCAAAAGTGTAGTGATAGATACAAAAGCCATAGCTGCAAGCCAGAGTTGTTTTGGGCGGATTTTGGAGCTGGGTGCAGAGGCTCCAGGTATATTAAGATGCATTTTTAAGGAATGTAAGGCAAAGGCCTGTTCCGCTTTGCTCAGTTCCTCTTCAGACTCTTGTTCTTCCGGGACAGTCAATGACCTGACTCTTATACACATCTGACGCTGCCGACGAACGTTAGCCGGTGTATAGAAAGCGGGGGGGCGGATGCTGATCAGACGGTGGGGGGGGGGGGGGGGGGGGGGGGGGGGGGGGGGGGGGGGGGGG
>NZ_JAELTV010000359.1 GCF_016429005.1 Pedobacter sp. ASV19 | reverse complement strand
CCCCCCCCCCCCCCCCCCCCCCCCCCCCCCCCCCCCCCCCCCCCCCCCCCCTTTTAGATGTGTATAAGAGACAGCCTCAGTATATTCAGATCACTTTCTGAATGGCTTACATCTCCATTATGCAAGGCAGCTTCCGCCCGGATCAAGTACATCTCACCGGTCCTGAACAGTTTAACATCATTTCGATTTGGAGCATTTTCTGTTCCTTTATATTTTATAATCGTTTCGGCCAAATCTCCTTGTGTTATGAGCTCAGGATCGGTGTCGAACCAGCTCTTGTAGCGGACATCCTCGTCATGGTCATAGCTATCCAACAGTTTAAGGGCTGGTGCAAATAAAATACGTTCAGCTCCAATGTTGTAAAAAAGATCTCCCGGGCGCATAGAACTTACATTATTACGTTTTAATTTGAATATGGTTTCTGCATTGTTCTGCTCTTTCCATATACCTTCAAAATCTGATAACGAAGCCAGCGGAAATTTTTCAATCACCTTTCCTGCAAATAACACTGCTTCAGGATACCTTTCGGTATACAGTGCAGCCCGGGCGTGTAAAGCGTAGACTGCGCTAAGGCCCATACGGATATTGCTTCCATCTTCCATAATAGATTCTGCTTCGGATATATCTTTCCAGAAAGCCTCAAAGAAGGCTCCAGTCAGTGACCTTGAAGGCTGACTGGAAGTACTGGAGCTCTTCATATAAGGTACAGCATAGGCATCTGCACGATAAGGTCCTGAAGCCCCGTACAGGCGGTAAAGATCAAAATGTTCATAAGCACGTATGGCCAGCAATTCACCTTTAAGCTGCTTTAATTTAGCTTTATCCCCTTCATTCTTCAAGGGCACCTTATCCAGCCCATTGAGCAGTCGGTTTACACGGTCAATTACCTGGTACGCGTTTTTCCAAGGTGCCAGTATCTCTTGATCGGCAGAAGAGTAAGTCCACCGGAACAAATTCTGTCCAGAAGCAGAAACACCAGAATTTCTAGGCCCCAAACGGCATTCATCTGCCATAACCGAACCAATCCGCATCAAGTATTCCGGGTACCATCCCTGATAAGCGCCCAATACCGCACTTTCTAATTTCTGCGCAGATAGAAATACATCTGTCTCATCAAGCTGATCTGTCGGTTTGAGATCCAATATTTTTTTACAAGAGGCTGCCGAGAAAAGAACTATACAAAGCAGCGAATGGATGATGGTTTTTATGGTGATTTTTTGTATATTCATTATATGATGTTTCAATAGATTAAAATGAAATGTTAAAACCTGCGGTCAAAATTCTTGGCAACGGATATTCATATTGGTACCAGTTGTTATCATCTTCCGGATCAAAAGCTTTAAACTTTGTCCAGGTAAACAAGTTCTGTCCCTGTACAAAGATCTTGAACGCCCTGATAGGTCCTTTAGATTTGTTCAGTTTGGGGAATGTATACCCCAGTCTAATGTTTCTCAATTTAATATAATCTGCATTCTGCAGTTCACGGTCGGTCATAAATCTTGGATAGCTGGCTGCCGGCTGATCGGTAATATCTCCTGGTTTCTGCCAGATATTGAGCATATCTACCGACTGGTTGTACTGACGATAATTGGCGTCTGCCGAAGTCTTGTAAAGTTCAGCTGTATTTAAACGGTACATTCCTTTAATGAAGGTAAATAAAGACGATAACTCAAGCTTTTTATATCGAAAATTCAAGGTCACCCCCCCTTTTAAAGGCGGGTCAAAAGTGCCTTTCACAGGAACAGCATCATCAGGGTTAAAGGCATGAGTCTTATTGCCCTGAGCATCCAGATACCACGGGGCACCAGTTTGAGGATCTACCCCTGCCCAGCGGACCATATTGAACTGGCCTAATGGCATGCCTACCTTATTAATAGAATAGTCATCTGTAATGAGTTCGTCTACCCCACCAAGATCCAGTATCTTGTTCTTATTGTAGCCCAGATTAATACCTGCGGTAAAAGTAATGTCTGGTCCTTTAACGATATCTCCTTCCAGAAATACCTCTACCCCACGATTCCTTATCTTACCATAGTTAGTTGCCATACTTTCAAATCCAGAAGTATAAGAGAGACGTTTTTCAACAAAGAGATGAGATGTGACTCTTTGGTAAAAATCTATACCTCCCCGGATGCGATCTTTCAACAAACCGAATTCAATACCCACATCTGCAATATCATTTAGTTCCCAATTGTAAGCAGGATTGCCTGGATAGACAGGAATCAGTGCAGGTGAGCCCCCATAACTACTGCCTCCATATAAACTCCTGTACCCAAAATCACTGGCAAAGCCGGCAGCATTACCTGTACGCCCATAGCTTGCTCTCAAACGCAGGTTACTCACTGCGGTATACTGCTTCATAAATAGCTCTTTAGAGATATTCCATCCGGCACCCAAAGCATAAAAAACCTGGTAGCGATTTGCTGTAGGCACTCTTGAAGTTCCATCTCCTCTTAAGCTCGCTGTCAGTATATACTTATCTTCAAACGAATAACGGAATAAGGCAATTTGTGACAGCAAACTATTGTGGGAGCGCTGACCACTAACTATGGGAATCAAACTGTTTTCATCTGTACCCTGGATAATTCCAGCAGGTGTATTTTCAATTCCCGGAATCAGGCCATAGGCCGTAAAACCGGAACTACTCCGATAATTCTGATTCACTTCTGCGAGCAAATTTGCTTCGAATTCATGAGCACCCCAGGATTTATTGTATTGCAGGCCACCAGTAGCAATGAGGCCCAATCTGTTGACATACTCATTTTGGTAGCTCCCCTGGCCTCCAGGATCCACCAAGCTGCCCAGATAAGAATCCGGCCGGATATAAGCGGTATTGTTCTGCTGCTGGTAATCCAGTCCAAATGTACCAGTAAGCTTCAGTTCCGGACTGATCCTGTAGCTGATACTGGTAGAAACTAAACCTTTCAACTGGTTTTGATTTCTATTGATGTCTTTGTACATGGAAAGAGCATTTGCACCGTATTTATTCGTTCCTGTAACCAGGCTTCCGTCGGCGTTATAGAATTGTTCATAGGGCAGTGAAAAATACAAGGCTGCCACCGGATTTGTCTCCGAAACATCAAAATCACCTTCTGTTACCCGGGAAGCGACATAACCAAGTCCAATATTAAGGCCCAGTTTAAGCCTGCCGCTGGTGTGCTGGATATTGGATCGAAGATTATATCTTTTGAGCCCTGAATTTTGTAATACCCCCTCTTGTTCAAAATATCCACCAGAAAGATAATAAGAAGTTTGTTCTGTTCCTCCCGACACATCCAAGCTATGGGATTGAGTAAAGGCAGTGCGCAGCAACTTGTTATTCAGGTCATTTTTTGTATTCCTTAAATTATTTAAATAACGATCACCGTTAGCATAATCAGCCTCAGTCTTGGTAGAGCCATCTGGATTCTTATTATTCTTTCTAGAATACTCCCAGCCGGGAAACGCCGGATCCTGCAAGATTTCTTCAAATTGCAAACGCTGGTCCGTATTCATCATATTCCACCTGGAGAAATCCACCTTTGAAAAACCGAACTGGTTCTGGTAATTAGTCTGCAATTTGCCATGCCCCCTTTTTGTGGTGATGACGATTACACCATTTGCTGCCCTTGATCCATACTGTGCTGTTGATGCCGCATCTTTCAATACCGTATACGATTCAAAATCCTCCGGATTAAGCGCAGAAACAGAGGATGGCTCTACGGGTATACCGTCTACAATATATAAGGGATTAGTATTTCCACCCTGCAATGAGGCGATTCCTCTGATGGTAACCCTCCCTGGGGTACCAGGAAGACCAGATGCAGAGGCCACGTATAAACCCGGAACGCGGCCCTGCAAGGCCTGGTCTAATGATGCAACCGGTGCAGCACTAATGGTTGCCCCGTCAATCTTGGAGATAGCCCCTGTAAGTTTTCCTCTGCTTTGACTCGTATATCCTGTAACCACAACGTCCTGAAGATATTGAGAAGAGGGTTTCATTAGGATATCCAGTTGTGTGGTCCCTGGATGAATAGTAACCAAGCTGTCCTGATAACCGATATAAGCAAACCTGATTTTAGTATCACCTGCCGGAATTTGTATTTCATATTTCCCATCCAAATTGGAGGTCACTCCATTTTTCGTGCTCGGAACCAGGATGGTCACTCCAATAAGAGATTCAGATGTGACGACATCCCGGATGGTTCCTTTAAGGATTCTGTTTTGTGAAAAGGCCAAAAAACAACCATTCAGCAACAGTAATGTCAGTAATAATTTCTTCATAAAAACTAGCAATAAATCAACAGTAAACAAATTAATATATATACCACAAATTTATTGCCCAATAATTAAAAAGCGCTTAACTGTACATGTACATCTGGTTAGAAAGACGTTAGAATTTTTTAATCATGAACTCAGGGCTGCAAAGATTTCGAATTCCAGAATGAGCCTGCTTTTTCAAAAAGAATCCTTTGATGAAAACGGGTATTCTTAGAACTTAGAAACTCAATCTTTAAAGGCTGCAAGAGAAATCCACTCCAATTAGAAGGCCGTTCAATAGCCCTATCTTTAAATTCTATCACGGCCTGGTTATATTTCATCTCTAATATACCTTGATGAGGTAGTTCCTCTCCTTGTTCACTCACATAAGAAACAATTTGTGCCTCGCGGTTTCTCTCCTGAAAATATTTTTCCGCCTCCGCATTGGAAATAAAACGCGCATCTCCCTGAATCCGAACCTGCCTTTCAGTTTCAGTCCACCAAAAGGTCAGCGCAGCTTTATTAATGTATTGAAGCTCCAGGCCTTTCCTGGATGTTAAAGATCCCGTAACTACAAATCCATCTTGTTTAACTTCTTTTAAAGAAACAAACCTGGCATTAGGATAACCACTGTCTCTTATACACATCTCCGAGCCCAC
>NZ_JAELTV010000358.1 GCF_016429005.1 Pedobacter sp. ASV19 | reverse complement strand
CCCCGACCCCAACACCGGCTAACGTTCGTCGGCAGCGTCAGATGTGTATAAGAGACAGGATTAGCATCTTTAGAAACTGTACAATCTATTCTATATAAGGCATAGCTGTCTTTAGTGATCCACATGACCCCATCAAAAGCGAGATCATGGGATCGTTTGGGTTTAAATTCAATTTTGTAGTATTCCTTTCCTTCTATTTTGTCATGAGCATCGGTAAGCTCATAATTATAATAGGTTTTCCAGCTATTGCTCGTAGGTGATATGAATTCTTTATTGGCCAGTTTAAGAAAGTTGCTATAAAAATTATATTGTAAAAAAGTGGAGCCCGCCAGCTGAGAGATCAGGGTTTCATCTTCTATTCCGACACCACTTACTTTTGTTCGCAGCACATGTTCTGTTTTCTGTTCCGGATTAGTCATATAACGGTAATCTGAGATGGTCTCTGACATGAATATAGGCAGGCTCGGAGATCCTTCTTCGCCGGCAATCTTCTGCAGATCGTCCATAAGCGGAAGTACCTGCCTGATGACTTTATTCTTCTTCATCTTCTCTCCAATATTGACAACAGAGATTTCTATCCTATTGTAGCTTTGGTAGCCATAGCTTTTCAAGTAACGCTGGTCATTCTGTGGCTTGTTTTTCACCAGATTTTCCATGATCTCCCAGGCAGGGTTCACATAGGATTTTGGAGTTATGGTTACTGTATTTAATAAACGTCCACTCTCTGAAAGCTGGAAATCCAATATGGGATGATTGCCTTGGGGCAAGAGTTTCCTTGTTGTAGTATAACTAACATATGCGGTGTAAACTGAATCGTTGATTCGGTTCTGGGGTATAATCAAGCGATATAGGCCATCAAAGTCAGAGGCAGTAGCCTTCATCTTTCCATCCTTGAGTTTTACATAAATCGTTGCATAAGGAATCGCTTCTCCGGTTTGTGCATCCGTAACCTTTCCGGTCAGCGTTCTGACCTCCTGGGCTTTTAAACTGTTCTCCATGCAAAGCATCATTAGCAGCAAAAGGCCTGTATATATATTGATGAACCTGTATAAAATCGCCCTGGGTGCCTTCATTTAAAGAGAAAAATTAGATAGTTAAGCCGGTAGCGTTATCAGTTTTGCCCCCGGGATGAGGTGTAGCGAATTGAAACAAACCTGTTACAAATATAACATTGCAATGTAAAGTTTTACATAAAGAGGAATTAATTTTGAAATTTTTTAAAACTTTTTCGAGGCTCTGTTTGTATTCGCCTAAAAAAACAAATACCCGCATGTGAATCATCACCGTAATTTCATAGAAAAAAGGCATTCAATAATAAATGAATGCCTTTTTTTATGAAAAATAACAGATTATAATTCTGCTTTAATTCTTGAAGCTGCTGCTTCAAGCTCTTCCTGGCTTGGTTTTAACTTCTCTTTGCTGAAGTTCATATCACTCACATTATTCATGGGAATCAAGTGAATATGTACATGAGGTACTTCCAACCCAATCACCGCCATGCCAACTTTCACACATGGAAATGCTTTTTTTAAACCTTGCGCTACGATTTTAGCAAACAATGTTAGTCCAAAATAGCTCTCCTCGTCCATATCGAAAATATAGTCAATCTCTTTTTTGGGGATCACGAGCACATGCCCCATTGTGAGCGGACTCACATCAAGAAAGGCCAGAAACTCTGTTGTCTCCGCCACAATATGCGCCGGAATTTCACGATTAACAATTTTTGAAAATATACTTGCCATAGGTTTACTAGTTATCTGCTGATCTCTAGGATCTCAAACTCAATTTTACCTGCAGGAACCTGTATTTCTGTTTTATCGCCTACAGATTTGCCCAATAATCCCTGCGCAATAGGCGATTTTACAGAAATCTTTCCCGTTTTAAGATCAGCCTCTGATTCTGCAACCAGCTGGTAAGTCATAGTTGCTCCATTTTTTACATTCTTGATTTTCACGATAGACAAGGCCAAAACCTTTGTGGTATCCAGTTTAGATTCATCAATCAGTCTTGCGGTAGATAGTGTAGTTTCCAGTTTCGCTATTTTCGCTTCATGCAAGCCCTGTGCTTCTTTAGCTGCATCATATTCTGCATTTTCAGAAAGATCTCCCTTATCTCTTGCTTCCGCAATTTGCTTGGATATCATTTGTCTTCCTGTAGTCTTTAAATAGTGTATTTCCTGTTTTAATTTTTCCAGACCATCATTGGTATAATATGTAACATCTGTCATAGCTCGATTAATTTATATTTTATTATACTATACTTTTTAGCTCGTTAAGGGAGTCAATCCGCACTGATCATTTCATATGCCTGAACGGGGTTCCTCTAAAATACAAACAAGACTATATCGGCACTAGGCCTACATAGTCTTGCTTCAATTAAAACGAAGATAACAGCCAATTCTTATAAAAGCAAATCTTTTCAGCGAAATATGATGCTGAGGTAAAAAATAGGATATAAAGTCCATTCACCTCTCCATTACCGCATTTTTTATCTAATTTTAAAATACGTTAACCCATTATTATGCACAAAAAACTATTCAACACGCTGGTCTTCATCGTGCTGGGAACTTATTCTTTAAGCGCCCAGGATTTATACATGCCCCGCAACATCAGGAATGCCTACGACAAAGAAACCCGCTCCATGGATGGCAGACCTGGCAAACAATACTGGCAAAACCGTGGTAAGTATGCTATTAATGTAACAGTGACCCCACAGACAAAAACCGTTAGCGGAACAGAAAAAATAGAATATACCAACAACAGCAAGGATACTTTAAAAGTACTGGCCATCCGTTTTGTAAACAATATCCATAAACCTGAAGCCCCAAGATCCGGCTATGTAAGCACAGACTTTTTGAGTACAGGACTGGCCATCACCTCCTTTCAGGTAAACGGACAAAAATACCAGCTTGATGCCAAGGACTGGGGCACAGTTGAAGATGTCAAGTTAAAGACACCACTTGCCCCCGGCCAAACAGCCAGTCTGAATATAGACTGGAATTACCCGCTCTCCAAGCAAAGCGGACGGGAAGGTCAAATTGACAGCACTACTTATTTTGCAGCTTACGCATATCCGAGGGTTTCTGTATATGATGATTATAACGGCTGGGACAAACTCCCGCATTCTGACAGAGGCGAGTTTTACAATGATTTTAACGACTATACTCTATCAGTTAAGGCACCAAAGAACTACGTAGTATGGGCCACAGGAGATCTGCTGAACCCGGATGAAGTGCTACAACCGGCCTTCGCTGAAAAGCTCAGGAAATCCTATCTGTCTGATGAAGTAACGCATATGGCTACTGCGGAGGAGATGAGAAAAGGTCTGGTAACGAAACAAAATACCTGGAACACCTGGAAGTTTGAAGCCAAAAACATCAGTGATGTTACTTTTTCTTTAAGCAATCATTATGTATGGGATGCTGGTAGTGTGGTGGTTGATGAAAAGACAGGCAGAAGAGCAAGTGTTCAGTCTGCCTACAGTGAAACTGCAAAAGATTTCACGTTCATGGTAGACTTCGGGAAAAAAGCCTTGCATTGGTTTTCCAGGAATTGGCCCGGAATTCCCTACCCATTTTCAAAAATGACCGCCTTTCAAGGTTTTGCCGACATGGAATACCCAATGATGGTCAACGATTCAAGTACACCTGACCCCGGCTTTTCTCAATTTGTATTGAATCATGAAGTTGCTCACACCTATTTTCCTTTCTATATGGGAATTAATGAAACCCGTTATGCTTTTATGGACGAGGGATGGGCAACTACACTTGAATATCTAATCGGAATAGATCAGATCGGAAAAGAGGCCACTGACCAGGCTTATCAGGATTTCAGAGTGAAACGCTGGATCTTTGACCCTTCGGGCGAAGAGGACCAGCCTGTAATCTCTCAATCCACACAAGTTTCCGGCCTTGGGTATGGTAACAACTCGTATGTAAAACCCTCACTTGCTTACCTGGGCTTAAAAGATATGCTTGGTGATGAGATCTTCAAAAAAGCACTCCATGTGTATATGGAAAGGTGGAATGGCAAACATCCTATTCCCTGGGATTTCTTCTATTCGATAAATGACGCGACCAAACAGGACTTAAACTGGTACTGGAACAACTGGTTTTTTAGCAATAACTATATTGATCTGGCGATTGAAAAGGTAACTATTAAAGGCAATAGTTATGATATCTCTATAAAAAATATTGGGGGGTTTGCGATTCCTTTTGATGTCAAAGTTACTTATACAGATGGCAAAGAATCTGTACTGCACCAAACACCTGCCATCTGGAAAAACAACCAGAAAATGACATCGGTCCAGATCAATGCAACCGGCAAAGTTCAGTCTATTTTAGTTGACGGAGGTATTTTTATGGATGCCAGACCAGCCGACAATAAATGGAAATAATTTCCTGTTAAGATTAGGACTTAATGCCCTAATCTTAACTCTTCCAGCTTCTGCGCCAGCACCTCTGATATCTTCCTGTAGGAATCAAAGGTCCATCCGCCTACATGAGGTGTTAAAAGTATCTTTCCGGAAGCGACCAGCTCCTGATACCAGTTTTGTTGAGCGAGTGCAGGAAACTTTTCCGTTTCCAATACGTCAAGTCCCGCAGCTAAAATCTTTTTGTTCTCTATAGCTTTCAGCACAGAAGCTGTGCTAACAATTTCACCTCTCGCGGTGTTGATAAAAAAGAAAGGCTTTCTGAAATGGAAAAAATATTCATCATTGACCATTTGCCGTGTTTCTGAAGTTAGGGGAATATGCAGGCTCAGCACATCGCTATGTTTTACGATCTCCTCCATACTTACTTCCCTGGCATAAGCATCAGAAAACCCTGTTTCTGTCTCTTATACACATCTGACGCTGCCGACGAACGTAAAAAAGGGGGTGGGTGGGGGGGGGGGGGGGGGGGGGGGGGGGGGGGGGGGG
>NZ_JAELTV010000357.1 GCF_016429005.1 Pedobacter sp. ASV19 | reverse complement strand
GGCGATCAGGTTACGACTTGCCCATTTATCAGTAGTGTAATAAGAGGAGGTACAAGGATTGTCGCGATCATCCCAGCGATAATGCTGTGGATAATAATTGTTATAACGGCTCCAGAAGGCATCGTCTTCGTCGATCTTTTCTCCGTAATATTCATTGGCATTTTCATCTTCGTCCATGCTTTCCGAAGCTGTTTCTGTTTTATCCGCACCTGCTGCACATGCATATACATTATAGGTCTTTCTGAAGCCTATTGTTACCCTGTACATAGCACCTGGCTCTGTACGGATCATTTTATCGAGGTCTAACGTAAAGCGGTTCTTTTTATGGAGGTTTAAAGATTTGTCTTCATCCAGTCTGATGGTTTTTTGTACCACCGGCCGGCCTACACGTCTTAATTCCTGGCCGTCTTTATAGTTATTGGTCTGAAAGAACTGCGGAATATTATTCTCGTAGATCTTGATGATGGTTACATCGACCGCTTTCAGGTTCGTTGCCTCAAATGGAAGTACGAGTTTACCCGAATTAGGAATGATTGTACCGCTGCCTGAAATGGTTACCGCAGGTGCTTTCTTTTCAAAAAGAACATTACCTGTTTTAGCTTCAGCAAGCTTGTTACCTTTAATGTTTTCAATCCCCTGGTTCGCAGTTAGTGCATAGTTGCCATCCAATGGATCTGTAGCATAGATTTTAAGTTGACTTCCGTCAATAGTGTAACGTAAATCTGCAAGGCTGCCCAGGGTAACCAGACCACTAAGATCCTGAGCGACATTCAGAGGTTCTGAAAACTGGATCAGCGCAAAATCTTCCTGATCTTGCACTGCTTTTAAATTTAAAACCTTGAACACACCAGAGGCGGGTACCAATAGTGTTTCTTCACCCTTGTTTTCAGCATCAATTGCCTTTCCAGACCATTTAAGCAGTAATTTTTGTTCTGAACCAGTTTTCTTTATACTGTCTATAGTGAAATGAGAACTGTACTTCGCAGGATTGTGCTGCCATTTTACACGGAGCTTTTGTCCAAAATCAAGTTCAAGCGTCTTTTCAATAAGTTTTGGATCTTCCTCGTCAGAAGTATTGATATCCCCACTTAATTTCATGTAACCGAGAGAAGTATTGTTCTGAGAAACCAGGCCATTCTGGACCAGGTTCATTCCAGGATTAATGATCTTAAAGTCAAAATCAAATTCTTCAAGGCCTTTCTCTGTGTCTGTTACTTTAGAAAGATTAAATGTACCGGTATAAACCTTTCCAGACTGCAGGGGTTCATCTGGTCTGAATTCTACAGTTTGGGCGTCAATCCAATAGGATTTTCCTTTAACACCTGGAGAGAAATCGAAAAGGTCCCGGTCATCTGCCGCTCCGATGGTGCCCATCGTTTTTACCTGGCTGGCCAGGCGGATCCGGATGAAACTTTTTTTAGATACAGTTCCGGAAGTGTAAGCTTCGATGTATTTCGAGTAAGCCTGATTACTCTCGTTGTTTTTTTTCTTTTTAAAAATGAAAAAAGAAGCAATTCCAATCAGGACCAAAGCAATGGCGCCGACCAGAATTCGTTGTTTGTTTTTGCTCAGTAGGGTAGACTGGGTAAATTTCATACGCTGTTCGTTAATAGATGCGAGGAAAATTACCAAAAAAAAAGGGGGAAAGGAAATTATTTGATCATTACACCCGGTTTGTTGATCAATGGAATCTTGATTAAATTATCATCTACGATGCTTTCCGGAAGGAAAATGAATTTTTTATCATAGATAGTACCGTCAACATAATAACTCAGCCAGTATTCATTAGTCAAACCAAATACAGCGGTATCAATGGCTTCTACACCAGCGTAAGTCATCGGTTCCAGATCACCCAAGAAATGACGAAGTGTGGAGGTTCTAACCATTACGCCGTCTTTTTCACCATAGCCTTTAGAGCTGATCAGCACGTTAGTGATCAGCTCCTTTTTCAGGTTAATGAAATATACGGTCCAGTTCTCTGTTTCTGGCGTCTCGCCCATGAGCACAACAGCCATGGCTACATCTTCTACAATATTTTCCGGAAGATCTTTTTTCATAACAGGGTAGACGTAATATTATTTCTTTTTAGCAGGAGCTTTTTTGGCTGCAGGTTTAGCTGCTGCTTTTTTCTTTCCGGCTGTCTTTGATTTTGCTTCAAAGGCATTCGGAACTTGCTCTACAATTAGTTTTTTAACTTCTTCCAGGGAGATATCAGCTAAATCCTCAGGTGTATATTTTTCGCCAGTTGCCGGATTCTTACTCAGCTTCAGCATTTCTTTTCCAAAACGGATAAAGGGTCCCCATCTGCCATTTTCAATAGCAATTTTTTCAGCTGTCCATTGCTGGATAAACCTATTGGCTTCTTTTTCTACTTTTTTACTGATCAGTTCGGCAATGTCCAAATCGCTCAGGTTATCAAAATTGTAAGCCTTAGGAACATTGATGAATAGATCGTTCCATTTAATAAATGGTCCAAACCGGCCAGTTCCCTTAGTCACCGGGAGATTTTGGTAATGCGCAACAGGTGCATCTGCCGTTATCTTTTCGTTGATGATCTCGATGGCACGATCTCTGTCTACAGAGAGGGGGTCTTCATTTTTAGGGATAGAAATGAAGGTATCCCCCCATTTCACATAAGGACCAAACCTGCCAACGCCAACAGAAACTTCTTTATCCTGATAGTCTTCTAACTGGAAAGGTAATTTGAACTGCTCCAAAGCGTCTTCCAGACTAATGGTAGCCACAGAAAGTGATTTAGGTAAACTTGCATAGCGTGGCTTTTCCTCATCCTCATTTTGTCCGATCTGAACCAAGGGACCAAATTTACCCACTTTGGCATATACATTCTTCCCGGATACAGGGTCTATACCCAACAGGCGTTCGCCGTTAGCACGATCTGCTGTTTCAAGTGTAGTTTCTACTTCCTGATGGAATGGTGTATAGAAGGAGTGGAGCATTTTTGTCCATTCCTGCAAACCCTGGGCGATCTCGTCAAATTCTTTCTCTACTTTGGCCGTGAAATTGAAGTTAACGATGTCTTTAAAGTGTTCTACCAAAAAGTCGTTGACCACTTCACCTATATCTGTAGGGAAAAGTTTGGCCTTTTCTGCACCGGTCATTTCTGTTTTTAACTGTTTGCTCACTTGCCCACCAGTCAGCACAATGGAAGTAAAGGCACGCTGCTTTCCTTCTCTGTCTTCCTTAACCACATAACCGCGGTTCTGGATGGTTGAAATGGTTGGAGCGTAGGTAGAGGGCCTTCCAATACCCAGTTCTTCCAGTTTTTTAACGAGGCTAGCCTCTGTATATCTTGAAGGCGGACGCGAGAAACGCTCCGTCGCATTCATTTCTTTTAATGTCAGTGACTGTCCTTTAGCTAAAGGTGGCAGCATATTGTTGTTGTCGGTATCTTCTTCGTCATCGTCGTTAGATTCCAGATAAACTTTTAAGAATCCGTCAAACTTCAATACTTCTCCTTCGGCAACCAAGTTCTCTTTACGGCTGCTGATATCAATTGTTGCTGTTGTTTTTTCAAACAGTGCTTCACTCATCTGTGAGGCAATTGCGCGCTTCCAGATCAGTTCATATAGTCTTTGTTCAGAACTATCCCCGGAAACGGTATGCTGACTAAAATAAGTAGGCCTGATCGCTTCGTGAGCCTCTTGAGCACCTGCCGATTTAGTTTTATATGTTCTGGTATGCAGATATTTATCTCCGTAAGCCGATTTGATCTCACTTGCTGCTGCTTGTATAGCTGTTTCTGAAAGGTTCACAGAATCGGTACGCATATAAGTGATTTTACCACTTTCATACAGTCTTTGAGCAACCTGCATGGTTCTGGAAACCGAATAGCCTAATTTTCTGGAAGCTTCCTGCTGTAGTGTAGAAGTGGTAAACGGTGCTGCAGGATTTCTTTTGGCCGGCTTGGTTTCTAAGCTGGAAACATTAAATGAAGCCGCTACACAGTCTTTTAAAAACTGTTCTGCATCTGCTTCACGTTCAAATCGCTGTGGCAATTCAGCTTTAACCAATTCTCTGGCATTACCAGTGGTGAATTGTGCAGTGATTTTAAATGCTGCTGAAGCCTGAAATTTATTGTATTCTCTTTCTCTGTCTACAATTAAACGTACGGCAACAGATTGTACACGTCCGGCAGATAGGGAAGGTTTGATCTTTTTCCATAAAACGGGTGAAAGCTCAAAACCAACCAGCCTGTCTAAAACGCGTCTGGCTTGCTGGGCAAAAACCAAATTGTAATCAATTGTTCTTGGGGTGTCAATAGCTTTTAGGATCGCAGGCTTAGTGATCTCATGGAAAACAATTCGTTTGGTTTTGTTTTCCTTCAGGCCCAGTGTTTCATATAAGTGCCAGGAAATGGCTTCTCCCTCGCGGTCCTCATCGGATGCGAGCCAGACCATTTCTGCATCTTTCGCTAGTTTCTTAAGTTCTGCTACGACTTGCTTCTTATCTGCAGGGACCTCGTAGGTTTGACTAAAGTTATTGGACACATCAATGCCCATATCTCCTTTGATTAAATCACGAATGTGTCCGTAACTTGATTTTACAAGGAAATCCTTACCCAAATACCCTTCGATGGTTTTAGCTTTTGCAGGTGACTCAACTATTAGTAAATTCTTCGCCATTCAGAACGTTTTTCTGCAAATAAAGCTATAAATACATCTAAAATCAAAATAGAATCTGAATTTTTATGATAATTTAATTTAGTTGGGCATCGTTTTATGTCGTTTTGCGTTCATTTTTTTTCGTTTTTATTAGGCGTAATTTGGTGTGCGTCTATACTTTAAAGTATAAATTATTATACTATATATATATGTGAGTAGTTTGTCAGACAGATTTATCGATTTCTTTACACCTGTCTCTTATACACATCT
>NZ_JAELTV010000356.1 GCF_016429005.1 Pedobacter sp. ASV19 | reverse complement strand
CTGCAGCAACAGGTGGTACAGCTTTAGCTACAGGATCTACTTTTACGACTCCGGCTTTAGCCGCAAATACAACTTATTATATTGAAGTAAGCAAAGGCACCTGTGCCAATGCACAACGCGTACCGGTTACAGTGACCGTAACAACCACTCCATCAGTACCTGTTGTCGCTGCACCTTCTGCAGTTTGCGTAGGCTCAACAGCAGTACTTACCGTTAACAGCCCCGTAACAGGTGTGACTTATAACTGGTATGCCGCCTCAACCGGTGGTACGATCCTGGGAACAGGCACCACATTTACTACCCCTGCTTTAACAGCCAGCGCAACTTACTATGCCGAAGCAGCATCTGGTACTTGCACCAGCAGCACCCGTGCCGCTGTTACCATAAACGTCAACTCACTTCCTGCTGATGCAGTAGTAACCACAAATAACCCTAGCATCAGTGCTGGACAAACCGCCACTTTAGCCGCAACAGCACCTGCCGGAGTGACCATCAACTGGTACGCTGCTCCTACTGGCGGAGTTGCTTTGGCTACCGGAGCGACCTTTAGCACACCTTCGCTAACCGCTACAACAACTTATTATGTAGAAACTGTGAATGCTACCGGATGTACAAGTCTGGCACGGATACCGGTTACAGTGACTGTAATTGGCGGACCTGTAAATCCAAACTGTAACGCTGCAAGCAAACAGGAAAGTGGAATTGAAGGCATCTGCCTGCTCTGCGCAGTTCAGAACCCTGGCAACTCAACCGATGATAATTTCACCAATTTCACTACAATTTCATTACCTGTAGGGGTAGGGGGTTCAGGCTATCAAAGACTAATCTTTAACAATACGGGTTCTGCAACTGACAGCATACGTTTAAATCTTGAAACCCCAACAGGTCTTGCCGATGTTACCGTTCTTGGTGGCATCCAGGTGAGAATTATGAATGGTACTTCGGTTGTCAAAACGTATAACCTAAGCTCATCATTGCTGTACCTGCAATTGCTTAATGGGAACAAATTTGCAGCAACCCTGCCGGCAACCGGAGCATTTGACAGAGTAGAAGTCAGAGCTCAGGGACTTGTTTCTGCATTGATAAATCTGAATATCTACGGTGCTGAGGTCATTTATCCAAATCCTACTGTGGCTGCAACCGGCAGAACCATCTGTGCGGGAAGTGCAACTACACTGTCTGCAGCTGCAAATGGAGGAACAACCCTAAGGTGGTACAGTACCCCTACCGGCGGAACTGTATTACAAACAGGTGAAAACTTTACCACACCTGTATTGACAGCTAATACCACTTATTATATAGAAGTAAGTAAAGGCAGCTGCGCGAACATCACACGTGTACCGGTACAAGTAACCGTAACCTCTACACCTACAGCTCCTGTAGTTGCGGCTGTTCCTGCTATTTGTTCTGGTTCTTCGGCAGTGATTCCAGTGACTAATCCAGTAGCTGGCGTGAACTATCAATGGTACACTACCGCAACCGGTGGTACACCTGTATTTACCGGTGCAGCTTATACAACACCTGCTTTAACAGCAAGTACAACCTATTATGTAGAGGCAGCAAGTGGTACTTGCGCCAGTACAACCCGTACTCCGGTATTGGTTACTGTAAACCCTCTTCCTGCTTTACCAGTTGCTCAGGCTTCTGCAAGCACCATCAACGCAGGTCAGACAGCCATTTTAACAGCAACTTCTACAGACACCAATGTTACCTTTAACTGGTATACTTCTGCAGTTTCAACAACACCTATATATACAGGGCCGACTTATGTAACCCCTCCGCTTACAGTTACAACAACCTATTACCTGGAAGCGAAATCTACCACAACAACCTGTTCTGCACCAAGCCGCGTACCGGTAACCATTACCGTTAATGGTGGTGGAAGTCCTAATCCAGTTCCTTGTGAGGCGGCTTCAACTCAGACAAATGGTGTAACCGGGGTCGCACTGCTGGCTGGTGTATTTAATCCAGCACTGGCTATTGATAACGATACCAAAACAGGTTCATCTCTTGTAATGCCTGTCGGGGCTCTGAATGCCTCTGTTTATCAGCGTCTTGGATTCAACAACCTTTCGAGCATTGGTGATACCGTGCGTGTCTCCCTAACTTCTCCAGGAAAACTATTATCAGTTGGTTTGCTGTCGAGTATTCAGATTGGCACCTATAACGGCAGTACAAGCAATAATGATGCATTAGCCATCAATAACCCACTCATCCACCTGGAACTCTTAAGTGGCAACACTGAGGCCCTGATTTCTTTTGTACCAACAAAACAGTTTGACAAAGTAGAGATTAACCTGAATTCCGGACTGGCCGGGGTACTGAATACAGTGGATGTAAATTACGCACAACGTATTGCAGTAGCACCAGAAGTGACGGCTTCCAATGTAACTACCTGTATCAACCAGACTGCAACCTTAACTGTTAAAACACCTGTGTCGGGCATTACCTATAAATGGTACAATGCCACAGGTATCTATCAGGCAGGTAAAGATGGTACTTCGTTTACCACACCTGCTTTAACAGCAAACACTAAATATTATGTTGAGGCCAATACCGCTTCAGGCTGTACAAGCTACCGCACTCCGGTTACAGTTACCGTAACCCCTGCCCCTGCTGTACCTGTATTGGTATCGCCAACCATCAACACTTGTTCAGGCAATACCGTAACACTTGAAGTGAGCAATCCGGTTACCGGAGTTACTTACAAGTGGTATAATGCCGGTGGTGTTTACCAGGCTGGAAAAGATGGTGCAACATTTACCATCGTGAATTTCACAACGAACACAACTTACACTGTAGAAGCAGTGAGCAGCTGTGGTACTTCTGACAGAGCGACAGCAACCATAACTACCGGCACTTTAGACAAACCGGTTGTTACACCTGCTTCTGTAACGATTGCTTCTGGTTCCCCTGCTGTTTTAACAGCTACGTCAAGTACTTCCGGAGCTGTATTTAAATGGTATGACTCACCAGTATCTAATACGGTACTTTTCACAGGTGCACGTTATGTTACCGATCCATTATTGAACACTACCACAGCTCCGATAACAAAAACCTATTATGTTACTGCTGAAGTATCTGGTGGTGCATGTGCGGCTTCTGCACGTGCCTCAGTTGATGTGACCATTAATCCACAAGGAACGACAACAGATGTACCTTGCGAAGGCGCAACAGTTGATGTGAGACATGGTGTAGACGGCGTAGCCTTACTTACCGCTGTATTTAATCCGGAACTTGCTGTAGACAACAAAGCAGAAACAGCTTCTTCATTTGTAATGCCTGTTGGCGCACTTGGAGCTTCTGTTTATCAACAGGTAGGCTTCCAGGGTCTGTCTAACATTGGAGATACCGTAAGGGTACGTGTAAGTTCACCTGGTAAATTGCTTTCTTTAGCAGTATTACCTTCTATCGAACTGACCACTTTTAACGGATCAACCAGCAACAATGATATGATCACCGCCAGCAATCCAATTTTACATCTGGAGTTGTTGAGCGATAACAGCGGAGCAATCTTCAGTTTTGTTCCACAAAAACAATTTGATGGTGTAGAGCTGCGTTTAAGATCTGGTCTTGCAGCTGTATTGACAACACTTGATTTCAATTATGCCCAGCGTGTTGCTATCGCACCTTCTGTAGAAGTTGCAGCAACAAGCGTTTGCCAGGGTAATCCTGCTATACTCAATGTTAAAAACCCGGTTGCGGGTACAACCTACAGATGGTATAAAGGCACGACTTACCTTACAGGTAAAGACGGTGTATCCTTGACTACCGACGCTACCTTGACAGCAGGAACATATGATTACTTTGTCTCTGCATTAAGGAACAATTGCGAAAGTGCTAAAACCAAGGTTACAGTAACTGTCTTACCAGCTCCTGCGGCACCAATTCCTGCAACGGGAAATCCAGTGGCGACATGCCTAAATACACCAGCCACACTTGGTGTAACACCAGTAGCAGGAGTTTCCTTTAACTGGTACGATGCACCAGTAGCCGGAAATCTCCTTGCTTCCAATACAAATACCTATACCACTCCTGCTAGTCTGGCTGTTGGTTTACATAACTTCTATGTCGAAGCTGTAAACGGAAATTCATGTGTAAGCACCGCAGCGAGAACGCTGATCAGTATTACTGTAAATCCGACTTCACTGGCTTCCGATATAACAGTGACAGGTGATGGCACTCCTTTCTGTACAGGAACTGTTGCAACCTTAACTGCAGCAAGCACTACAGTAACTAATCCAATATTTACCTGGTATAGTGATGCGGCTTTAACTCAGGCGGTGTTCACGGGTGCTAAATTCGTAACACCAGCTCTTACAGCAACAACTACGTATTATGTAACCGTTTCGGGCACGAACAAATGCGCCAATACTGCCGCTGATGCAAAAACGGTAACCTTAACTGTTAATCCGCCGGCAACTGCTGCTGATCTGGATGTAACGGGTAATGAATTACCTTTCTGTGCAAACGCAATCGCAACATTGACTGCTACGACCACTACGGTAACTAACCCGGTATTTACATGGTATACCGATGCAGCATTAAGCAATGCTGTATTTACAGGGCCTAAATTTGTTACGCCTGCCCTTACGGCTACAACAACTTACTATGTAACTGTAAAAGGAGACAACAGATGCGAAAATGTAGCTGCCAGTCCTGAAGTGGTTACCTTAATTGTGAATCCACCAGCGATAGCTTCGGATATTAGTGTTGCAGGCGCTGAACTTCCATTCTGTGCCAATAACATAGCAACTCTTACCGCAAGCTCAACAACAGTGACGAATCCGGTATTTACCTGGTACAGTGATGCAGCTTTAACTCAGGCGGTATTCACGGGTGCTAAATTTGTAACACCAGCACTTACAGCAACCACAACTTACTATGTAACCGTAAGAGGTTCGAATAAATGTGAAAATACGGCTGCGACTGCAAAAGCAGTTACCTTAACCGTTAACCCGCCGGCAACTGCTGCTGACATTAATGT
>NZ_JAELTV010000355.1 GCF_016429005.1 Pedobacter sp. ASV19 | reverse complement strand
CCCCCCCCCCCCCCCCCCCCCCCCCCCCCCCCCCCCCCCCCCCCCCCCCCCCCCTTTAGATGTGTATAAGAGACAGTTGTCGTATTGATATAAAGCCGCCAGGCACCACTGTATTTCACCAATGTTTGCTTGTAAGGACTATTGTTGATCATACCACGTATTGGAATAGCCCCCTTATTTTTACCCGCCTCTCTGAAAAGATCCTCAAGGACACTGTCAGGAACAAAAACATAAGGATTTATTCCGATGATCTCTATACTCGCACTGAATTTATTCATTGTCTAATAATACAAATAATCCAAATTATAATTCGTGTGCCTTTTGCTTTACCCCCTTCAGGTTGATATTGATCTCAATGATGCGATCGGTTGTTGTCACCAATGTAATGCATCTTTCCGGTCTGCACCAAAAAAACATATTTTCAATTATATATACCTGCTGCTTTCCTTATCAAGAAAAAGTACAACACCAGGATGCCCCCTTAATACCGTAGATGGAAAATCACTGCATATTGGCTTAGTCAGCGTATTTAATACAGCTTGTGCCTTTGCTGCACCCGGCACCACACAGTTAATTGTCTTTGCACTCATGAGCAACGGAATAGTTAATGTTACCGCCTGTTCAGGAACATCTTCAAGTCTTGTAAAACAACCATCATTAACCTGCTGCTGCCTGCAAGGCAAATCAAGCGTTACAACCTTTACCATTTCAGGATCATTAAAATTGGCAACAGGCGGATCATTAAAAGCGAGGTGCCCATTTTCACCAATCCCCATACAAACGATATCAACCGGATAAATATCAAACAGAGCCGCATATCTTATACATTCTGATGCAATGTCGCCAACATTTCCATCCAGATAATGAACAGATTTAAAATTGAACCTGTTAAATAACCGTTCCTTTAAAAAATTCCCAAATCGCTGCGGCGCATTTTCATCCAGGCCAATGTACTCATCCATATGAAAAGCATTCACTTGCTCCCATTTGATATTCTCGTAAAAAAGCGCCTCTAAAAATTCATTTTGAGAAGGCGCAGCCGCAAATATGACATTAATAGAGTCTTTATCTTTCAAAAGCACATCAATCTCTAGAGCTAACCGTCTCGCTGCCGCCTTTCCCATTAACTTTCTTGATTCATAAATTCTTACTTCTGGCGAAGTCAAATCTTTTTCTAACAACACTGGATATAAATTAAATTGGTTTTGTATAAATTCTTTTTCCAGAAACAATGGTTTCCATAATATTCACGCCATCATCAAATATAATGACATCTGCATCCTTGCCAGCCACCAGCGATCCCTTACGGTTTCCAATCCCGATTATATTAGCAGGAGTAAGAGAAGCCATTTTAACAGCATCCTCCAGTGTGGCACCTGCCATCACCACCATATTATTCACCAACCTATCCATCGTGGCCACACTTCCGGCAAACGCCGACCTGTCCTTTAGTTTAGCTACGTTATCTTCAACAATTACCTCCAGGCCATCGCTCCGGCTTCCAAGAATGCTTGGCCCGGGAGGCATGCCTGCAGCACGCATCGCATCAGTAACTAATGCTGTCCGGTCGGCGCCCTTAATTTTAAGTACAAGCTTAAGCAATGGAGGAGGGAGGTGAATGCCATCGGCAATGATTTCAACAGTCATGGCATCAAGCAGATAAGCACTTTCAATCACTCCGGCGTAACGAAACGCATTTCGCCTGGAAACACCAGACATACACGAATAAAAATGGGTAGCATGGCTAAATCCCTTTTCAAATGCCGGCAATACCTCTTCGTATATTGCGTTAGTATGTGCAATAGAAGGTAAAATATCTCTTTCAACCATATATTCTGCAAATTCCAGGGCTCCTTTAAGCTCTGGAGCCGCACTCCAACGCTTAATATGCCTGGAACTGTCAATAATTTCCTCATATTCTGCCCGAACCGGTTCGCGAATATACCTGGGGTCCTGAGCCCCCCTTTGCTCCATAGAGAAATAAGGACCTTCAATATGTATCCCTATAAACTTCGCGCCCATAGTATTTCTGGCATCAGCGGCCTCATATACACTTAAAGTATCCAGTAAATCCTGATGTTCACTGCTTAATGTTGTAGGCATAAGTGCTGTTGTACCGTGTTTAGCATGTAATTCAGCGATAGCCAAATACCCCTCAACTTCGTTATCCATAAAATCGTGCCCTGCACCACCATGAACATGCAGATCAATAAAACCGGGCGAAATATAATTTCCCATCGCATTGATTTCCGTGGCGTCTTCGGCTACAATATCTGAGGCACTCACCTCTAAAATCTTTCCCCCACCTATAAGGATACAACCTCCGTTGATTACACGGTGCGGTGTAACTACTTTACCATTATATATCTTAATCTTTTCCATTTTATTGATTGTCATTTTTAGCAACCTTTCCTCCCCTGCCTAAATTATTGAAAGCCCGGAAACGAAGTCCCTTTAATTGTTGTACTGGCCCTTGGTACAGCTTACTTTTTATAGTCGGATCAGCCCCATCTGTAGTATAGCGGATCTGAAAGCCGGGAACATCTGTATTTACACTAACCATCCCCTCATTCAAACGAATTGCCGGTGTAGGTATTCTGTAAGCATAGCCACCAGCATAATGATCCAACCTGTTTAATTCCCTGCCCACCGATTTTGTAAACACACGCCAATCCCGCTCATACAATTGCTTAGCTTTTAACGTATCTGCTGATGTGGCCCATTCTGGTTGTGCAGCCCACGCCTTTTCAGACAAAGCAAGAAGCCTTGGCAAATACATGTACTCCAATCGCTCCGCACTTGTTACCGTTTCAGACCATAAAAGCCCTTGAATACCATATATATTATGCTTCCCCTGTTCAGTTAATGGCACAAATTTCTGAAGCATTGACTTAGGCAAAGGCTTGTTCACATAATCTGTATGTTGATTTTTCAAATAATCGAAAGGAATAAATTTATAGGCTTGTTCCAGGTTAATAAATCCGCCCCAGTTAAAGCCTGGTTCATCAAACTCCCGCACATAAGCCATATCAAAATAAAAATTGGTTACAAAAGAAAGAATGACCTTATATCCCGAATTGGCCAGTCTATATGCTAAATCTTCATTACCGGCCATATTATTCCATACATTTACATGGAAATTTCTATCCAGGAACAAAGGATTTGGCTCCCACTTTTTACCTCCGGAAACGGCTGATTTCCTCAGGGCTGTTTCTTCCCAGCCAGAGAAATATAGTTTTCTTTGATCCAGCATTGTCGCAATACGACCGAAAAAATAATCCCAGAGATCTGTTGCATTTTTAACCTCAGGATGCTCTTTCTTCAATGCATTAACAGAAGGAGAGCCTGTCCAAACCCCTGCAGGCACCTCATCTCCACCAAAATGTATGGTTTGCAGCGGTGCATTTGCTTCTTTGTACATATCAATGATCTCATCGGTTACCGTTTCCAAAAAATGGTATACCGAAGGTAAGGACACATCCATCACATGATCATTCCATTGCTGCACTGAACGATAAACAGAAGAGTCTGCCATGTCCCTCAGTAAATACGCCTTTGCTCCAGCTGTATCCCCAGATTTGACCAGGTTATGGTACCTGGCCTGCATGGAAACAATAGCGGCACGGGCATGTCCGGGTGTTTCTATTTCCGGAATAACATTAATATGCCTCTGTGCTGCATATTTCAAAATCTCAATAAAATCAGATCTTGAGTAAAAACCGCTTCCAGATGATTTTCCTGACAATGGTCCAGACCCATAAGAAGGCATCAGGCTGTTCTGTTCATTTACCCCATGGCCGCGGTTTGCACCTACGCTGGTAAGTTCGGGCAATGCATTAATCTGTAAGCGCCAGCCTTCATCGTCATTGAGATGAAAATGAAGTGTTGTAAATTTGTATAAAGACATTAAGTTGAGTAACCTCATCACTTCCTCTTTCGACTGAAAGTTCCTGGCAACATCAAGCATAATTGCCCTAAAGCCAAATAAAGGATGGTCCTCTACCTCTACACACTTAACTTGTATTGTTTTAATTTTCCCTGGGGCAGCATAAACCGAAGGATCCAAAAGAACCTTTAACGATTGTATCCCATAATGAATTTCCCGGGAGCCATTGGCAGAAATCAAGATACCAGATGGCCGTACGCTGAGTTTATAGCTGCCTTTTTTAACCGATCCATCCTTTTTAAGCCTGATGGTTCCCTGAATTTTGTTTCCGCCAGACACGATCGGCCTCTTTCCGGTCAGCAACTTTAATTCATCAGCAAACAATTGTGCTTCGGCATCAAATTCAGAATCACAGACCAGATTAACCTTGGTATCCAGTTTAAAATAACCCGGTGTCTCTGTGTAAACAAACGGTGTAGGGAATATCCTGGGCAAATCCTTTTTTTGATTTTTACCACGTTCGTTCAGCAAATAACGCTGCTCTGAAGACAATTCCCTGTCTCCGGCAAATCTATCCATTTTATGCAAATCTGCAGGTGTAGATATTTTCACATCATGCAACGGAATCCCAACAGTGGCAGAAGTATCCCATACCAAATAAAACCCTTGAGGCGCATCGCTTTTATTAACTACCCACGAATTGGAAATGAACTGCTGATCTAAACTTTCGCCGGGGCCGGGCGCCTTAAAATCTTTCCCAGGGGAAATATAATAAAGCCCCCCGTTAACATGTTTTATTTTCAACATCTCTGGACCTGGAACCATACTCACCCTTTTCCCAAGGTTAAAATAAATCTTCCAGCCTGTATTTGGCAATGCTTGCCTGCCTTGATTTTGGATACCAATTGAAAACAATGTCTGATCTTTTCCCAGATAGTTATTCTGGTAAACATGCCAACGCCTGTCTCTTATACACATCT
>NZ_JAELTV010000354.1 GCF_016429005.1 Pedobacter sp. ASV19 | reverse complement strand
CCCCCCCCCCCCCCCCCCCCCCCCCCCCCCCCCCCCCCCGTCTTACGCCCCCCCCCCCCACCGCGATCTCCACCGGCTAACGTTCGTCGGCAGCGTCAGATGTGTATAAGAGACAGGTACTTTATCTGATTTTAAAGAGGAAGGTTTACTGGAGAAAAAGGGAAGTAACATCACGATATTGAACCACGACCGGCTGGCAAAAATGAAAAACTAACTTCATAAAAAGCAAAAGGGGTAGCGAATTTGAACTCGCTACCCCTTTTTTTATACTTCAAAGAAACAACTACTGCTTTTCTTTGAAGCTGATGGCATAACCTCCGCCCGGAGCAACCAATTGAGACAGTTTTGATTTAGAACTCACTTCTATATTGCGAATAGTATAGGATTGAGGATTTGCTTTGTAATCTGCATCCTTTCCATCAGCATATATGGTTGCGATGTACTTTTTTCCCTGCTCTAAAAAACTCAGATCTATTTTAGACGTTCTGGCAATTTCTCCATTAACACTTCCCAAAAACCATTGTCCTGTTTTTTTAGCTTTTCTGGCCACGGTAATGTACTGTCCCGGTTCGGCTTCTACATATTTACTATCGCTCCAGTCTACAGCAACGTCTTTTATAAACTGAAAGGCATCCATAAAACGTTTGTAGTTTTCCGGCAGATCTGCAGCCATTTGCAGCGGGCTGTACATGGTTACATACAAAGCCAGCTGATTGGCAATGGTACTGTTTACATGGGAGTAGTTAGAAGGACTTATTTTGCTCAAGTCCATTTCAAAAATACCCGGTGTATAATCCATTGGACCACCCTGCAAACGGGTAAACGGCAAAATAGTCACATGGTTAGGCTTAGATCCGCCAAAGGCCTGATATTCGGTTCCTCTGGCAGACTCGTTACCAATCAGGTTTGGATAGGTACGGGCAATCCCTGTAGGTCTTACGGCTTCATGCGCATTAACCATAATTTTATAGTCTGCTGCTTTTTCAACTGCGTATTGATAATGGTTCACGATCCACTGGCTGTAGTGGTTCTCTCCTCTTGGAAGAATGTCTCCTACATAACCACTTTTCACCGCGTCATAGCCATTTAATTTCATATACTTATAGGCGGTATCCAAATGTCTTTCGTAATTTCTAACCGATCCCGAGGTTTCGTGATGCATGATCATTTTTACGCCTTTTGATTTCGCATAGGCCTGGATCTCTTTCATATTGAAATCAGGATATGGGGTTACAAAATCGAAGACAAAATCTTTGGAATGTCCAAACCAATCTTCCCAGCCAATGTTCCACCCTTCTACTAAGACAGCGTCAAAGCCGTTTTCTGCTGCGAAATCAATGTATTTTTTCACATTTGCTGTTGTAGCACCATGTGTGCCATTTGGTTTGGCTTTGCTGTAATCGGTCTGGCCAATTTTAATGGATGGAAAATCATCAGTGTAAGACCAGGAGCTCTTTCCGGTAATCATCTCCCACCAGACACCTACATATTTTACCGGCTTTATCCATGAGGTATCTTCTATTTTGCAGGGATCATTCAAATTATAGATCATTTTTGAAGCCAGGATGTCCCGGGCATCATCACTAGCCATAATTGTTCTCCATGGCGTATGGTCAGGAGCCTGTACGTAGCCTTTATTCCCCTGAGCATCTGGCGTAAGCCAGGATTCAAAGACCATATTCTTATCATCCAGGTTAAGGTGCATACATGGATAATTGATCAATGCAGCTTCATGAAGATTGATATACAACCCATCGGCAGTTTTCATCATCAGAGATGTCTGCACCCCGGTAGGTGAAAATCCTTTTTGTGAAACATTCGCTGTTCTCGCTTTGGCAGAAAGTCCTCTGATTTCAGACAATTTAGAGGTGGTATAATCATATTCTTGTGTGTCATAGTCGCCCACTATCCAAAAAGCGGTATGATCTCCAGCCATTGCAAATTGACTATGCTCTTCTTTAATCGTAAAGTAGACCAGATTCTTTTGAGTTGGAAATTCATACCTGAAGCCCAATCCTTCGTTGTATAAACGAAAGCGGATCACTATACGACGGCTGGTTTCTTTTTGGTCAAGAGTAACTGCCAGTTCATTATAATGATTTCGGATGGTACTGACCTCTCCCCAAACAGGTTTCCAGGTCTCATCAAATGAAGAAGACTTGGTGTCTGCAACTGCGAAATCGTTTAGAAGAGATTTAGCATCGTCTTTCAGTTCCAGTCCAAGTTTACTTGGCTTGATGATGAATTTACCTTTATAGGTTAACTGATATTGCGGGCTTCCGTCTGCCTGAATACTAAAATTCATTAAAAATTTCCCATCGGGAGATTTGAGTTGCTGCGCACTGGCAACCCCAAAAACAGAAAGGATTAACAATGCAAAGAGAAGAAGTTTCTTCATGTTATACTTGGTTTATGTAGTCAATATAATTAATACGAATTAATCGCTTTTAATTGAATACTGCTTATCTGGGCATCTCAATTTCTTATCAAAACGTATCAAAATTGGATTCTGTTCTTTAAATGGCTTGAAACTTATTAGTTTCATAAGCGCTTCCAATCTGTTATTTTTGTCGGACTTACCTTGTCATCTTGAAAAAAATTCTATACCTGCTGTTCTTTCTGTTCTGCTTTCATAAAGGCCGGGGTCAGGAACATGATTTTTATTTTAAGAATTACCAGATTGAAAATGGCTTATCGAGCAATACCATTACCTCGGTTACACAAGATAAAAAGGGTTTTATGTGGTTTGGCTCCCGCAATGGGCTAAACCGTTTTGACGGGCTGAGGTTTAAAGTTTTTCAGCACGATCCCGGCGATGGCAAAAGCCTTGGAACCAATTTTGTAAAAAGTATTCATGAATCCATAGACGAAAAACTCTGGGTAGGAACCTCTAACGGGGTGTATATTTATGACCCTGTACAGGAATCCTTTTCGCTTTTTGGCAATATACCACCTGGAGAAGTAGAGGCCATAGAGGAAGATGCACAGCATAATTTATGGATACTTTCTAAACGTATTCTTTACCAGTTCAATCAGAAAGATCGTAAAGTAACCAGGCATGTGCTCAACGGCGAAGATATCGTTTCCATTGCCGTTGACAAAAAAGGAACACTCTGGGCTGCAGACAGCAAAGGCTTACTTGAAAATTTCAATCCGGCAAAAAAAACTTTTACCAGTTATAAGCTTCGTCCAGCGAATCGGACAGCCCCCCTTGGTCCCGTCGACAAGATATATCCGGTTGGAGACAGTTCTATATTGGTTTCCAGTACACAGCAGGTATTTTTGTATAATTACAGAACAGGTCATTTAAAGACCGTTTTTCGAGCAAATTCACTCAAACCGAAACTATCTACTTATACCATTGCAGTCCAGAGAGATGGCACCTACTGGTTGGGTACTGAAACCGGCCTGTATGTACTGGACCTACAACAGGGTACCACCACCGCCATCAAGAAACAGTATGGTAATCCTTATGCTTTATCAGACAACATCATTTGGGCAATCTATGCGGATAGAGAAGGCGGGACCTGGATTGGCACGTATTACGGCGGCATAAATTACTATTGTGCTCCGCAAAACCGGTTTAAAAAATACTTTCCGGAGCCGGGAAATAATGGTTTCTCTGGCAATGTGGTCCATGAAATCTGCCAGGATAACCGTGGAAACCTGTGGGTCGGAACTGAAGATGCGGGGCTTAATGAAATAGATTTGCGAACAGGACGTATTAAGAATTACCTTCCTGATTCCCCTAATGGCATTTCTGAGAAAAATGTGCATGGCTTACTGCCCGATGGTGACAAACTATGGATAGGCAGCCTTTCCCATGGGCTGGATGTGATGGACTTAAGATCGAAAAAGATCGTTAAAAAATTCAGGGCCGGACCGCAGAGTGGATTACAGGACAACTTTATCATTACCTTATATAAAACCCGTGATGGCACTGTGCTTGCAGGTACTCAGAAAGGCCTATTTAAGTTCGACCGGAAATTGGATCGTTTTAACCAGGTACCATTTTACAACGTACAGATCCAATCTGTTCTGGAATCTTCTGATGGTACCCTCTGGGCCTGTAGTTACGGAGGTGGTGCATTTTACTACGACCAGAACAGCAAGAACCAAGTGTTGTTTAACAGCGATAGCAAACATCAGGATGCGCTGATCAGTAATTACGTGAACAGCTTGTTTGAAGACCGTAATAAATGTATTTGGTTCTGTACAGAAGGCGGCCTTTCCAGATACGACCCAAAAAGTAAAAAATTCAAGAGCTATACTATTGCCAACGGTCTTCCAAACAATCAGACTTTTAGAATTCTGGAAGATAAAACCGGCAATTTATGGATATCCACAGCCAATGGTCTTGCGGTATTCAATCCGCTAAAAAACAGCTTCAACGCTTACCATGCATCTGACGGACTTCCAACAGAACAGTTTAACTTTAACTCGTCCTTTAAAGATACTAAGGGCAGGTTCTATTTCGGAACTGTTAAAGGTATGATCAGCTTCAATCCGGAACGGCTGACGAAAAACACATTTATTCCTCCGGTATACATCACCGGCTTACAAGTCAACAATAAAGATCTTGATCTGCGCCATACCTCTACCCTTCGTCAATCCATTCTGTATACACAGGAAATTACGCTTCCTTATCAACTTTCCAGCATCAACCTGGATGTTGCCGCGCTAAGCTATTTCAATCCGGAAGGGAACCAGTACAGGTTCAAAATGAGTGGACTGGATAAAAACTGGACAACATTACAGCAAAACAGGCGTATCTATTATACGAACATGGCACCTGGTAGCTATACTTTCAGCATACAAGGAGCGAACAGTGAAGGTGTTTGGAATACCAAAGAAACCATTCTGAAAATCACCATTACACCACCCTGGTGGAAAACCTACTGGGCTCTGTCTCTTATACACATCTAAAAGGGGGGGGGGGGGGGGGGGGGGGGGGGGGGGGGGGGGGGGGGGGGGGGGGGG
>NZ_JAELTV010000353.1 GCF_016429005.1 Pedobacter sp. ASV19 | reverse complement strand
CCCCCCCCCCCCCCCCCCCCCCCCCCCCCCCCCCCCCCCCCCCCCCCCCCCCCCCCCCCCCCCCCCCCCCCCCCCCCCCCCCCCCCCCCCCCCCCCCCCCCCCCCCCCCCCCCCCACCCCCTTTTTTACGTTCGTCGGCAGCGTCAGATGTGTATAAGAGACAGTCACTATGTAGAAGCCTGGAAGAACCTGGCACCAACTTATAAAAATACAATTCTGGGTCAGGGTATCCAGAAATCCGTAGATAAGCTGACTCCAACCCTGGCAGGTACCCCGGTATTTGCTTTCGAAAGATTGGACAAAGACGGAAAGAAAGTAAGCACGGAACAGTTGAAAGGAAAAACGTATTTGCTTGATTTCTGGGGAAGCTGGTGTGGGCCTTGTCGGGCAAGTCATCCGCATTTAAAAGAATTGTATAAAAAATATAGTAGTAAGGGCTTTGAGATTGTGGCGATTGCACAAGAACGAGGTAAAACACTTGATGAATCGAAAGCCAGCTGGTTGAAAGCCATTAAAGATGATCAGATCAATTGGGTGCATATTTTAAATCAAGATGGAATAGAAAAGCAAAATATTGTTAAAATGTTCCATATCAGTGCTTTTCCAACTAAAATATTGATTGATTCAAATGGTAAGATTTTAGTACGTGTTACCTCCAGCGCAACCGACGATATCGATAAAGCATTAGAAAGGATTTATGGGCTCTAGACAATTTCTATATCTGGTTTTTCTGCTGATGTTGGGATTTGGGGTTTCTTATGGACAAACTGGTGTAAGTGGAAATATATCCTCAAGATTACTGGTTAAGGTTCCATTTGAAACAGAACATGGCTCCGTTATCCTTAAAGTCAGGATCAATAACAGTCCCAAAGTTTTGAGGTTATTGTTCGATACCGGTGCAGATGGAATGGCCATAAGTCAATCGCTTGCTGATTCAATTGGCTTAAAAATAACCCGGAAACAAAATGCTTCTGTGGTAGGTGGAAATATGGAGATCCAGGTTTCTGACGGAAATACAGTTCATTTAGATGATTTTGAAGTAAAAAACCAGGGCATTGCTGTTTTTAAGGAAATGCACAAAGATTTGGATGGAATTATTGGAAATACTATTGCCAGAAGGTACATTACCAAAGTTGACTACGATAGGAAAGAACTTTCTTTATACAATTTTGGTGATTATCAATATGAAAAGGAGGGGGCGTCCATACCTTTTACAATGCCTTCTGGTTTGTTCATTATCCCCGGATCCTTGAGTATAACGACTGAACCTGTACATACCGGTGATTTTGTTTTTGACACTGGTGCCTCTTACAGTTTGATTTGTTTCAGACCTTTTGTAAAGAAGAATAAGTTATTGGTTAGTGGATTTAAGGCAGAATACAGTGGCAGCACCACCAGTATGGGGATGACTACACCTACCTTTGGCGGCAGGGCAGCAACATTTTCTTTTTCCAATATGCCTGTTATAAAGAATATGCCGGTAACGCTGATGGCGGGAGGTGGACAGAGCGAAAGCTGGAGCCCGGGTTTTGATGGCTCTATTGGCGTGCGGTTGATCAGCCGCTATAATTTCACGATCAATATGCAGAAAAAAGAAATCCATTTTTCGCCCAATAAAACTTATAGTTATCCCTATGATTTTTCGATAGGAGGTTTTCTTTTTGGTTTTGATCTAAATGGTGATCTAGTGATACAGGGTCTGACTGCTGTTGAAAATCCTAAAGTTAGTTTACGGACTGGGGCCAAAGTACTAAGCATCAATGGACTTTCTGCTCAAGTGCTTTTAAAAGACAACAAGCAATTTAATAAGCTTATGGTATTGCCTGCAGGAACATCGTATGTTGTAGAATCTGTACAAAATGAAATGTCATTTAAAGACACTATTATTAAACAAGAATAATTAACCCATCTCACCTCTTATTAACGATTTTCATATCGTTAATAAGAGGTTTTATTCGCTTCAAATTAACACTCATGAAAGATAAGTCTGAAATAACATCTGTTAGCTTTGGAAACTACATCCGAAAGATCAGGATAAAAAGAAAGTATTCTCAATATTTTATGGCTGACGCTTTAGAAATATCCCAGAATTCGTATTGTTTACTTGAAAATGGAAATACCAAAATTAATCTGGAACGCATTGTAGAACTGGCTTTAATCTTTGAAATCGATGTCCACTTTTTTATACTTGATTATCTTAACGAATTTGATCGGTCAACTACTAGAAATATAGTTTCCATAAATCAATGATTTAATAGGAAATATCTGTTTTTTAACCATCTTCTACTGGTTTTTTAGGTAGTGATCGCTCACTCCAGATGGAGAGCTAAATTGAAACTTAATGAGACAATTTCTTACTGTAATTATTTGTCTATTCTATATTCCGTGTTATTGTCAGTTTAGTTTTAATATAATACTAAATACCTCAACACTAAATGGGCGTAAAATCTTCCTCAATTTATTAGATAATAATAGCCTCCATACTGTTAAAACAGACTCAATGGTTTTTAAGGACAACCAAATCCAATTTGGAGGACGACTTAAATTCCAAAGTAATTTTGCTCGCTTTTCCATATTTGAACATGGAAAAAACATAAGCATCAACTTCGTAATTGATACGTGTAAAAGTGATGTTAATCTCGAATTAACAGCCACAGGTCCTGAAAAATTACTGTTGAGAAACTTAAATACAAAAAGTAATCACATTTATCGGGAATTGGATAGTATAGCAGCGCTCAGCTTTGATAAAGCATCAAAATTAACTGGTAAAAAAAATGAAATTGTAACGGATACAGCTTTATACACCGAAATGTTGAGGAGATTGGTTAAATCTCTTGAAACATATCCTACAGATTTTTTTAGTGTTTTGGCATTATATAGATTAAGCCACTACGATCACTCTCCTGAATATGCGAAGAGCGTGCTAGCAACTCTCGCTACTTTTAGCAAGGAAAATAGATATTCTATATTGGGAAAAGAAATTTTTGATGAGCAAACAAAACTGATAAGCGGAAAAAACTCAGCAAAAATTGGAAATAAGGTCTTGGAATTCAGTGTTAGGGATATTAATGGTGAGATCTTTAACAATAAAAGTCTCCAAGGCCAAAACTATATTATTGCTTTTTCGGCCACATGGTGCCTTCCCTGCCAAACTCAATTACCTAAATTAAAACGGATTTATCAGGATTATAAGGCAAAAGGATTAAAAGTTGTCTACTTTAATAATGATGATGATCTTATAAAATGGAATAATCATGTGCTGAAAAATGATCTGAATTGGATAAACGTCTCTGAGGGATTAAAACCAAGCCAAAGTAAAATTCAAAGATCTTTTGGTATTTATGCGATTCCATCATACCTGTTAATTGGAAAAAACGGAAACATTGTATATAACTCTGACCAGAATGACATCGAGATAAATGATCTGGAAAAAAATGTAAGAAAACTATATGATAAATCAGAATGACTATTATTCCTTCTGTAATCTGGAAATAAAAAGTCAAAATTCGTTACCAATTTAATCACTCAACAAATGCTTCAATTATTTGTTGTAGATGTTATATGGCATGGAACCCAGACACCTACAACAAATTCAAATCAGAACGATTTGCTCCTTTTTATGATTTAATGACCCTAATTGACATCAAGCCCGATTTGAAGGTGATTGACCTGGGCTGCGGAACCGGAGAACTGACGCGCAAACTCGCTGACCAATTGCCAAACTGCCAGGTGTTGGGGATCGATTCTTCCAGCGAAATGCTCAGCCAGGCCGCGGCTTTTAGCAATGACCAGGTTACTTTTGAACACAGGAGTATTGAAGAACAAGTAAAATTAGACCGGAAATATGATCTTGTCTTTTCGAATGCTGCCATTCAATGGTCAGATAGGCATAAAGAATTGTTACCTGAAATTATTGGTATGCTCCTGCCAGGTGGACAGCTGGCCATTCAGATTCCAGACCAGACAGGTAATGCACTCAATCAAATCCTGGACGAGCTGGTGCAAGAAAAAATTTATAAGCATGCGCTAAACAATTGGAGAAGGGTTTCTCCCGTATTAGATATAGATGAGTATGCACAAATACTTTTTGAAAATGGAAGTAAAGATATGAGCATTTATAAAAAGATCTATCCATTGATTGTTTCAAACAAGGAAGAATTGTACAATTGGATCTCCGGGACAGCTTTAATTCCATACCTGGACCGATTAGATGGTGAAATAAAAGAAAACTTTATCCAGGAGTTTAAAACCAGAATTTATAACCGCCTCACGAAAATACCCGTTTTGTATCCATTTAAAAGAATCTTGATGGAGGCTAAGTTTTAGTTGCCAGTTCCAGGGAAATAGACCCTAAAGGTTGTGCCGCGGTCTACCTGGCTTTCTACGTCTATTCTTCCTCCTTGTGCTTCTATCTGATTTTTGGTGATGAATAACCCAATTCCTCTTGCATCTTTATTTTGATGAAATGTCTTATACATTCCAAACAAATCATGTTTATGACGTTTCAGATCAATGCCTACACCATTGTCTGCGATTTCCAGAACCGTTTCGCTTTGACCTGAATAGGCTTTGATCCTGATTTCAGGAGTGCGGTCCGGAGAACGGTATTTGATGGCATTTGTTAAAATGTTCAACAGTATGCTATCCAGGTATGCCGGATTACAGAAGACAAAAAGATCTGGATGAACATCTAAAGAAAATGATGATTTCTGTTCTTCTGCAATAGCTTTAATGCTGAGCAATACTTTTTTAATCTCCTGTTCGAGGTTTAGCGCCTTTTTCTGTTGATGACTGTTCAATTGTATTTTGACAACTTCATCCAGATTATCAATGGTTTCTGACAGATGATCTGCCTGTCTCTTATACACATCTGACGCTGCCGACGAACGTTAGCCGGTGTAGGTGTGGGTGGTGGGGGGGTGGGTGAGGGGGGGGGGGGGGGGGGGGGGGGGGGGGGGGGGGGGGGGGGGGGGGGGGGGGGGGGGGGGGGGGGGGGGGGG
>NZ_JAELTV010000352.1 GCF_016429005.1 Pedobacter sp. ASV19 | reverse complement strand
CCCCCCCCCCCCCCCCCCCCCCCCCCCCCCCCCCCCCCCCCCCCCCCCCCCCACTTTTAGATGTGTATAAGAGACAGGTTTTGACGAAAGCAAAAAATATCCGGTAGTGGTTGTTTCCCATCCAGGCGGTGGTGTTAAAGAACAGGCATCAGGCCTTTATGCAAGCAAGGTAGCAGATAAGGGATGTATCACTATTGCGTACGATGCATCCTACCAGGGAGAAAGCACAGGTGAACCACGTCAGTTGGAAAACCCTTATATCCGGACAGAAGACATTAGTGCAGTAATCGACTATCTGACAACGCTTCCTTACATTGATACCAATAAGATCGGTGCAATGGGTATCTGTGCAGGTGCAGGTTATACCGCCAACGCTGCAATTAACGACCACCGTATCAAAGCAGTAGGTATGGTAAGTGCCGTTAACATTGGCCAGATGTTCCGAAACGGCTGGACCAACACGGTAAAAGATGCCGATGCACTTCCTTATTTATTGGCCGGTGCTGAGGCAAGGTCTAAAGATGCAAGCGGAACCGAAATCGTAACAATGCCTTTGGCTCCTTTGAGAGAAGAAGATGCACCTAACGAAGAGTTGAGAAGTGCCTGGGAATATTACCATACCGATCGTTGCCAGTGGCCTACTGCTCCCGGATTTGCAACCACAAGAAACCTGACGCAGATCATTACTTACGATGCCTATCATAAGGCAGAAGCTTTTTTTACCCAGCCTTTATTGGCAGTAGTGGGCAGCAATGCAGGAAGTGCATGGATGAGCGAAGACCTTGTAAAACGTGCAGTAAGTGCTAGCAAAAAACTGCACGTAATAGAAGGACCAAATCACATGGATTTTTACGATGTGCCCCAATATGTGGATGCAGCGGTAGAACAGTTGGGAAGTTTCTTCGACGAGAACCTATAAGCCAGGCTTCTACTAACTTATTGTTGACGGTACAAAAACAATCATAACATGAAAAAGTCAGTAAAATTTAAAGCACTTTATTGGGATATAGCAGCAGATTTGCTGTTCCCACCCAACTTTAACGAAACAAAAAAATATCCAACCATCATCAGTACACATCCTATCGGAAGTTGTAAAGAGCAGACTTCAGGTAATGTATACGGACAGGCTCTTGCAGATGCGGGCTTTGTAGTATTGGTTCCCGATGCCTCTTTTCAAGGGGAAAGCGGTGGAGAACCCAGATTTATAGAAGACCCTACTTTACGTGTTGAAGATTATCGTTACGCTTGTGATTATCTGGTAACCCTGCCTTTTGTTGATGATCAGCGCATCGGTGTGTTGGGAATTTGCGGAGGAGGTGGCTACTCTATCAGTGCCGCCAAGTCAGAGCGCCGCATCAAGGCGGTAGTGAGTATTACCGGTGTAAACTTTGGCCGTCTTTGTCGTGAGGGCTTTGCAGGATATGATCCAATTGGTACCCTTGAAGCAATTGCCATGCAACGCACCGCCGAAGCTCGCGGTGCTCAATTGCGACTTGACGGACTGTTGCCGTCTTCGGTAGAAGAAGGTAAGAAAGCAGGCATTACTGATATTGATGTACTGGAAGCCACCGACTACTATAAAACCCCACGTGGTGCACAGCCGCATGGTGCTACCAGCGCTCTATTTTCTCACCGCTCTGCAGCTGTTGACTGGGATGCATTTAGTAATGCAGAAACGCTACTTACACAACCTTTGTTCATTGTAATTGGTGATAAACCTGGTGGTTTTGGTGCCTATCGTGATGGGCAGGAAATTTATGCGCGTGCTGCTTCCAAAAAGAAAGAACTGGTTGTAGTAGAAGGCTGGTCGCATTACGATCTGTACGATAAACCGGAGCCAGTAAAAGTAGCGCTGGATAAGTTGATCCCATTCTTTCAGGAAAATCTATAAGCTATACCTCCCTTACAGGGCCGAAATACGTTTCGGCTCTTTTTCAGTTGATGTTCCTCCTCGTTTTTGCAATTGCCGATAGCTGGTGGAACAACAGCAGACCTTCGTACGTAAAACGTTAGCCAGGATTATCTTTTTATGTGCGTTATATTCTTTCAATTAGTTAAAGGATTGCCTAAACTCCAAGGGCGAAACAGTAGTCCTGTTTTTGAACAGGCGATGAAAAGATTGTGAATGTTCAAAACCTAACTGATAGGCTATTTCTGATACGGACAAAGAAGTAGTTGATAACAGTTCTTTTGCTTTTTCGATGACACGACTTTGAATGTGTTGTTGTGTTGTCTGGCCAGTATTTACCCGTAGCATATCACTAAGATAATTAGGGCTTAAATTCAATTCACTTGCAACAAAATGAACTGTAGGAATGCCTTTATCAGCTAATACATCGTTTTTAAAATACTCATCCAGTAAGGCTTCCAACTTCGTTAGCAAATCGTTATTGGCCTTCTTCCTTGTCAGAAACTGGCGGTTGTAAAAACGGTCACAATATTTTAAAAGCAAATCCATATTGGATATTAGTAAGTCCTGTGTAAAGCCATCCATATTTTCGGCTATCTCCCTGCTGATATTTTCTATAATGTGCATTATAGCTTTTTCTTCCTTTTCAGAAAGGTGCAGTGCCTCATTGTTGACATAAGAGAAATAACCATAGCCCTTAATTACTGAGGCTAAGGGATAACTGTGAAGAAAATCGGGATGCACGACCAATACAAATCCCTTTACTCCATTGAGCAGCACATCTTCAAATTGCAATACCTGATGTGGAGAGATAAAATACATAATGCCATCCTCAAAATCATAATATTGCTGACCATATTTGCACTTACCGCCCGCACAATCCTTTTTTAAGGCAACTACATAAAAATCTGTGGTAACTGCACTTAAAATGGTTTCCGGTTCCAGTTTTACATCATCGAAATTAAACACACTAATTAGGGGATTGGACGGTTTCGCCAATCCTAAAAACTGATGTAATGCACTTATCGACGAAACTTTTGCCGGGGCTTTCATTTGTTGATTTTCAGATTTATACATCGCTAAATTATTACTTTTATTTTTGTAATGAAAGGTGTTCGTTCTTAATCTGCTCTATACCTTTCCTGTAAGTAGTTACCTCAAAATCTGGAAAACGATTTCTGAATTTTGTATCCTCAAACACATTGTCGTGTTCATACCTTGGCAATAACTCCAGCAGCTCTTTTACCTTTTTACTGAAAAGCGAGCCTATCTTAAAAAGGAACTTCGGCATAACAGAGTGCTTCAATTCTTTCTTGTACACATCGGCAGCCAATTCAATAAATTCTTTGTAGGTTGGATAGCTTTCATCCACAGGAAGATGCCACGTTTGTCCGAAAGCATCGGGCGTATTGGCAATCAAGGCGGTTGCCCTGCTCGCATCGGGTGTCCAAATCAAACTTCTTTTTTTGATATCGCTTAGCGGCACTTTCAATTTTTTGCCCTCTTTGATGTTATTGAAAAGTAAGGTATTGGTAATGCTCTGCGTTTTTCCGGGGCCGTAAAATTCCGGTGCACGGCAAATTACGGCTTCCAGTCCGCCTGTCTGCATTTCCCTTAATACCATTTCTGCCATTGCTTTTCTTACTTTACCTTTCCTGCCCACAGGAGCGAAAGGCGTTTGTTCGGTAAGTACACGATCATCTTGCGGGTACATATAGGTATTGTCAAAGAATACCAGTTTTGCACCATTGATTTTACAGGCATCAATCACGTTTTGGGTAATGAGCGGAAATTGTTGCTCCCATAAATCTGAACTTATCGGAAGCCCTAATGTGAAATATGCGATTTCACTGCCTTTTACGGCTTCTATTGCCTGCTTCCTAATGGATAGATCCGCAGAAAAAACGGTATCGGTATCGTTCACTTTCCTGGCATTCCTGCTCACAATCCTGATGTCAGGGGTAAAATTCCTTTTGAGTTCCCTTGCCAGTTCTTCGCCAATCTGCCCGTTGGCTCCTAATATCGTTTGCATCATTATTTGTTTTGCTTTTGTTTTTCCAATTCTTTCATGACCACTTTTGCCGTTTCCTTTGAACTGAATGGATTTTGCCCGGTTATCAGATTTCCGTCTACCACTACTTTTGAAGTCATTGGAATGAATGCTTTCCTATAATCAGAACCTCTTTCCTTAAGTCCCGCTTCAAGATTAAAGGGGACTTCTTTTTTTCTTCGGGCAAGACGTTCTTCAAACCAATTAAAACCCGTTACCTTCCTGTCTTTAATCAGGTATTCTCCATTGGATAATTTTACATTCAGCAGGCCACCTACACCATGGCAAATCGCAACCACTATTTTACCGCTTTCATACTGTTTTCTGATGATGCTCTGCATTATCGTATCATTCGGGAAATCGTACATCGTACCGTGCCCGCCTGCCAGATATACCATTTCAAATTCCTGGTCGGCTACATCAGCTAAACGTTTACTATTTTTCAGCAACTCCCGGAAACCGGGTTCATTCCAATATAATTTAGAAATTTTGTCAAGCGTTAGTGGCTTCATGCTTTCAGGGTCAATTGGCACATTGCCACCCTTCGGACTGGCGATAGTAATTTCATATCCCTTTTCCTTTGCTGCATGGTAAATATGCGTTAATTCGCTTAACCACAAACCTGTTTCAAGGTTGTTGCTTGCATATGCATTGATGTTGGTCACAACAATTAAAATTTTCAACATACTCATATTGATTTTTAATGAGACAAATTTCCAAAAGAAAATTGAAGTTGATGTAACGCCATTAAGGTAAGTTGTAACAAAATCTCTGACTTCTCAAATACTGAAAAATATGCAGAGGGCTTGATTGAAGCATTAGGCTGGTTGTTTCCCGAAGCCCAGAGCGAAAATTATAAGGAACAGCGCTTTACCAGCAAAATGAAGAAGAAAGTGCAGAAAAAAATAGCACATACTTAATTCATACTCCTGTATTCATTTTATGTTGATTTTAGATTACAAATGTCGATAGTAAAAATCATGGTTAATTCTCTTCACAGCTCAACTTTTAGTTGCCAAAAAGCTCATCAACAAGAAAATACATACTTTAGGAAAAAAATAAGAAATGAGCCGTACAGGAA
>NZ_JAELTV010000351.1 GCF_016429005.1 Pedobacter sp. ASV19 | reverse complement strand
CAGCATCTAAACATTTTGCTGGCTGCTCTTGAAAAACTGGCAGTTTATTTCCCTATTGTATATACACAGATTGCATTTCAGTACAGAGAGGCCCGAAGGTCTCACCGAAATGCTGAAAAAATAATCTACTATCTGGACAAAGCAATTGATCAAAAGGTAGAACTGGGTATTGCTGTAAAAGGCTATTTTCTGTATTATGGTGTATTGATCAAAGAAGATAAAGAGAGTGGTTTGAAGTTGCTGAACAGCTCGGCATCTTTATGGGTTAAATTATATAAAGGTTATATCTCTTTAAATACAGGAGAGACAGAAGGGATCCTTTCTCTGGTGGCTGAGTTAAAAGCAAGTGAAGATTTCTTTTTGGTAAAGAGCGCTTTTGTCCTTGAAGGAAATTATTACGATTCTATCAGGGATGAAGCGGCAGCAGTAGCTGTTTATCAGACGCTTTACCAGAATTATGAGCATGATTATGCCTTGTTCAGGCTAGCCACAATCAAGTTTGCATCCTCAGAGGATCCAGCTGTCAGATCGGAGGCTTTTGCCATGTGGAAAGAGGCTTTTGAATTAGGGACTGTAGAAGCAGCTATTCATCTGGGCTATCATGCTTTACCCGAAAATAATGGAGGCTCTTCATTTGAGGAGGCCATTCACTGGTTTGAATTAGGCTACCTGTATAACAATGCATTTGCCGCTTATCGTCTGGCTTTAATCTATTTGTATGTACCCGAATTTATAAACGGAGAAAAAGGTATTCATTACCTGGATGTTGCTATTGCCGATGGTTCAGCAGATGCTTTAATTGAAAAGGCAGAAGTACTGCTGGATGGGGCTGTAGTGCAAAAAGATGAGCAGGCCGGACTGGAGCTGCTTAGAAAAGCGGTTGAAGATAAACTGCCCTATGCGATGAACCGATTAGGGTATTTCTACGAGGAAGGTATATTGGTTGGTGATTCAGATATTGAGAAGGCCTTGTCTTATTATGAACAGGCTGCAGAATTGAATTTCCCGGCAGGAATAAACAATTCAGGAAGGATCTACAGATATGGAGTAGCGGGGGAGCCAGATCAGGAAAAAGCAAGAGCTTATTTTGAAAAAGGTGTTGAAATGGGCTTCCCTTATGCCATGACAGAACTGGCTTTTATGTATGAGGATGGTACTATTGTGAAAGATCTTCAGCAATCTTTTGACTTGTTCAAAAGGGCTGCAGAAATGGACTATACTTTTGCTATTCATGCAACTGGAACTTACCTGGAGAATGCCTACCATACAGAAAGCCCTGATCACGAAGCTGCATTTAACTGGTATAAGAGAGGCGCAGATCTCAACGATGTAAATTGTACCTTTGAAACAGGGCGTTGCTATCGGTTTGGTATAGGTGTTCAGGAAGATCCCGACCAGGCCATTGCGTATTATCAGAATGCAGCTGAAAGCGGTAACCCAAAAGCTATGGTAGAACTTGGACTTTGCTATGAACACGAATACGGTGTTGCATTTGATGCTCAGAAGGCATTTGACTACATGCAAAGCGCTGCAGAACAAAACTATTATTACGGAGCGTATAAATTGGGTTACTATTACATGCACGGGTTGATTACACAGGATTCCGAAAAGGGATTGGAATGGTTTCATAAGGCGGCAGAGGCCGGATACCCGCACGCTATGGTCGAAATTGGTGATTACTATATGTACGATTACGATCGAATTGACCAGGCTGAAAAGGCATTTGACTATTATCAACAGGCTTTTGAGCGGGATGTACTGCATGAAGGGCTTGGACTTTGCTACGAGTATGGCCTGGGTGTGGAGACCAATTATCCCGAAGCTTTTAAATATTATGAGATGGCTGCTAACAGGGATTATATTCTGGCCATGTACCATACCGGACGCTGTTACCTCAATGGATCTGGTGTAAAGGCCAATCCGGAACAAGCCTTCCGCTGGTTTAATGATGCGGCGCAGCACAACAATATTGCTTCTCAGTATTATGCGGGTACCCTGTTATTAAATGGTAAAGGTGTTGCGATGAATAAAGAAGAAGGATTGCAGTGGCTAACTAAAGCTGCTGAGCAAAATTATGCATTGGCACAGTTTGAACTGGGGAATTGTTATTTAATGGGAGACGGGGTAGAGGAAGACGAAGAAACGGCGATGTTCTGGTTTGAAAAAGCTGCAGATAACGGCCATGAAAAGGCCATGAGACTTACTGGCAGGAAGAAAGGGAAATAATATGGAGGAAAATCAGCAATATTTGTTTCAGGTGAATCTGAAAGGAATGATCTCGCTGTTGTCTGAACATTTATACAGTAATCCAAATACTTTTGTGCGGGAACTTTTGCAAAATGGGGTAGATGCGATTACTGCATTTAAGGCTATAGATGAACATCACTTTGGTGCAATACGGATCTATCTTCCCGATAGGAACCGCGAAGAGATGATCTTTGAGGATAATGGTATTGGTTTAAAAGAGGAAGAGATTCATAAATTCCTTGCGGTGATCGGCGAAAGCTCCAAGAGAGAGGCCTTTGAAGCCAAAGATTATATCGGAAAGTTTGGGATCGGGCTGTTGTCCTGTTTTGTGGTGTCAAATGAAATTATCGTTGAATCCAGATCGGCACTCAGCGATAAAGCCTTCCGTTGGACGGGCAAGTCAGATGGGACTTACCAAATCACCGAAATCAATGAGGAACGTCCAATAGGCTCTAAAGTTATCCTGCTGCCAAAAGAGGAATTTAAGCACTTATTTAAACCCGATACTTTCCGTAAAAACCTGGAGAACTATGGCGAGGCATTACCTATGCCAATTAATCTCTTTTACGATCAGGAGCAACACTGGATTAATGAGGGAGGAGCCGTATGGTTGGATAGTACCGCATCTAAGGAAGAATTACTGGTTTACGGGCGTAAAGTTTTTAATACCAGTTTTTTAGATGCTTTCCTTGTTTCTTCTTCGGCAGGTGCCATAAAAGGAGTAGCCTATGTATTGCCCTTTAAAACCCAGTTTACAGGTAAACAAACCCATAAGATCTATTTAAAACGAATGTTTTTAAGTGACGATGATTGTCGTTTATTGCCCAGCTGGGCCTTCTTTATTCGTTGTGTGCTCAATACTGATGGACTGGATGCCATTGCATCGCGTGAGTCGCTGGTTTACAATGATTTGCTGAAAGAAGCAAAAAAACAAATCGGGCAGTCGATCAAAGGATATTTGAAATCTGTGGGGCTGGTGGATCATTCCATTTATCAGAAACTGATCAATACGCACTATTTGCACCTCAAAGCCATTGCAGCAGAAGACAATGAACTTTTGCAAGTCTTTATGGATGATTTACCCTTTGAAACCAATAAAGGAATCCGGACATTTAAAAACATTCGGGAACAGGGACAAACCATATACTACACCCCCAATATTGACGACTTTAAACAGGTCAGACGTATTGCCGGATCCCAGGGGGTGTTGATCATTAATGCGGCCTATACTTTCGAAGAAGAATTGCTGAAGAAAATCCAGCGATTGGACAAACACCTGAAAATTGAACAAATCTCCCCAGGCAGCTTACTGAATACTTTTCATGCCGTAGATATCGCAAATGAGCAGCAATTTGCGGAATTTGAGAAAAGGGCTGCGGAAGTGCTTAAGCCATTGAATTGTACCTGCAGTTTGAAACGCTTTAGCCCTGAGGATACACCCGCGATCTATGTGGCACCGCAGGACGATATGAGTACCAGGAATGCGAAACAGGAAGTTTCTGCCAATAATCCGCTTGCAGCAGCTCTGGGTGCATTTGCTCCAAAAAAGAAAGCTGCTGAACCAGTTCTTTGCTTTAATGCCGATAATAAACTGGTGAAAAGGATGATTGAGATCAAGGATCCTTATGTTTTTCCTTCTATTATCCAGATCCTATACGTACAAGCTTTATTACTGGGGAAATATCCGGTCAGCGATACAGAAATGAATTTGTTTAACGAAGCACTCCATAACCTGATTATTATGGGCATGGAGAATTTTATTAATATTTAAGAAGATGAGGTATACTTTAGAAATACAAAAGCTCCTAAACCGGGCAAATCAGGAAAATATTCACCCTAAAGATGCAGCTAAATTATTGATTGAGGCCATTCAGATTGCCGATACAAATGAGGATGTAGAATGGGGGTATGAACTTCGCGAAGATTTGATGGATACACAATGGAGATTGGTGGGCAGAGAGGAATTTGTGCGAGCATTTAGCTGGATGCTGAATACCTATGATGCAGATCCTGAAAACTATGCTGTTGAAGACCTGCTCTGGAAATATAAATGGATTATCGATGAATTGTTCTCCAATCCTGAAGTTCCTTTGGAACAATTGGATAATGTACTTTCCGATTATAAAAGGAGGCTGGAAGAAAAAGGTTATGGTTTGCGTTCTTATTACAGCAAACTCCTTCATGAAGCATTGGGTCAAAAAGAATCGGTAGGAAGTAAAAAATACCTGGACCTGGTCAATTCGCTTCCAATTGATGAACTGAGTGATTGCAGAGCTTGTGAGATGGATACAGAAGTTGCCTTTCTGGTCAATGAAGGCGATTTTACAGCTGCTTATCAGAAAGCGCAGCCATTACTGCAAAAACAATATACCTGTGCACATGTTCCCGTAATCACCTTGTGTCAGTTGTGTTACCTTGCAGTCAAAAATAATGAAAATGAAAAAGCTGAGGAATTATTTGTCCGCGCTGAGGAAGAATTGCATGAAAGGGAAGAAGATTCCACTTTAATTGTGTCTATCGGACTGCTCATCGTATTCTTGTTCCATAACCATAAAGAAAAAGGCTGGGAATATATAGAAAAATATCTTCCATGGGCTATGGAATGCAGAACCAGCCGGGAGTTTTTCTTTTCCCAATATATGGCGGAGGCACTAAAACTGGAAGATCAGGAAAAGCAAGTTCAGCTGGAATTGCCGCACGAACATCCTTTATATACTTCTGCGCATACCTATAGAGCTGTCTCTTATACACATCT
>NZ_JAELTV010000350.1 GCF_016429005.1 Pedobacter sp. ASV19 | reverse complement strand
CCCCCCCCCCCCCCCCCCCCCCCCCCCCCCCCCCCCCCCCCCCCCCCCCCCCCCCCCCCCCCCCCCCCCCCACCCCCCCCCCCCCCCCCCCCCCCCCCCCCCCCCCCCCCCCCCCCCCCCCCTCCCCCTCCAAAAAACTTTTTTTTACGTTCGTCGGCAGCGTCAGATGTGTATAAGAGACAGATTCTGGCCGGTCAAAGATTTTAACAAGCTGCTCAAATAACCTGGTGAGATATTTAAGCTCTCGGCAATATAAGTGACACTGGGCAGGCCTTTTTTTGCAAGTGCGCCGCTGTTAAAGTAATTATCGAGCAAACTTTCCAGCTTGGACAGAACTTCATGGTTAACGATCTTTCGGGTAATGAACTGGCGTTGGTAGAACCTTTCCGAGTAGGTCAGCAAAAGCTCCAGCTGGGCGATTATTACGCTTTGGCTGAACCGGTCAATATTGGAATGGTACTCCTGCTCGATATTCTGGGCGATAGAGGTGAGCATTGTTTCTTCCTTATCGGACAAATATAGCGCTTCATAAACCGAGTAACTGAAGAATTCATATTGCTTGATGGTTTTAGCCAGCAGTGTGTTCCATAAAAAATCCGGATGGATCAGGATCATCCAGCCTTCTGGCCGGTGCAGCACACTGTTCTTTTCAATTTCCATCCCAAAGACCTGTCCCGGAGACATAAAGAACAATACCCCTTCATCGAAATCGCTGGCCTGCTGGCCATATTTAAATTTTGCATTCTTCACCCTTTTCATTGAGATCGAATAAAAATCATAGATCAAACTGAACGACCCCTCGGCCAGTGGCCTGTTCAGATCGTCCATATGTACCAGGCTGATCAGTGGATGCGCCGGCTTAGGCAAACCAGCTGCACGGTGATATTCCGTGATGGTATGAAAATGAAAAAGCTGGTTACTGTTCATGATACAAGATAGACTTTTGCAAACTCTTTAGCAAAATCAATCAGTTTGACCTTGCCCATTTTAGGGCGGCTCCGGTGAAAGTTTTCCAGGGTCTTGCCGCTATGCATCACCGACTGCATTTCCACCAAGGTCTCTGCTAGCTTCTCTGGTACTTTAGCCATCTTCAATCCGCGCATCATTTCCTTGTCTGACAGCAGTACCCATTTCAGCCAGGGCTTGCCCACAGCATTGCCAATGATCCTGGCGGCTTCGTTACAGGTCATTTCCTCACTGCCTACATAACGAATGGTTTGCTCTTCAGGCAATAAGACCAGCTCCTCAGCAACCGCATCTGCAATATCCTTAGGCGATACAAATACAATCCGGTCCTCACCACCATAATTTCCCATCAGCAGACCAGTTTTGCCAGTCAACAAAGCCCAAAGGCCAGAATAGCGCAGCGTGAGGAATTTACCCATAAAACCCTTGCCTTTGATCAGGCCCATCGACTGGTAAAAATTGGTATAAAATGAACCCGGCCGCATAATGGTGATAGAAGCCTTCAAGCCATCGAAAACATGCTCTATGTTCTCACCCTTGATCAGATTTGCAGCCCAGCCACTCATCAGCACAACACGTTGTACTTCTGTTTTCTTTAATGCTTGCACATAATTTTGCGCTATCCGGTGCAAATAATCCCCAAGATCAGGATCGGTAAAACTCAAAGGTATCATCGCATAAACCGCGTCTGCACCTTTAAAAGTATGGATTAAAAAAGCCACATCGGAAATTAGGCCAATGGCCGCAGTCGCGCCTAAGTTTTCAATAACGGCCTTTTTTTTGGCGTCGCTGCTAATTACAGTTACGGCATGTCTCTGTGAAATTAGCGTTTCTATTAACGGTTTGCTGATGTTCCCTAAGGAACCAGTGACAATGATTTTCATGTTATTTGGTGTAAATGCCGTTTTCGATATCAGTAAGTAAGCTGGAATGCTTAGGGTGCCAGTTCAAACGCTCTTGCGTCAACCTGCTTGACGATGGGCAGTCGATCGCGATCATTTGTCCAAACCAGCCAAAATGATCAGCGGCAGCTTCGGGTATTATTGATCTGACCGGGATATTCAATTGTTTACCGATCGCTTCAGCAATAGATCTGACCGTGATGGCTTCTTCGGCGGAAGCATGATAGCGGGCGTGCGGAGAAGCATTTTCCAAAGCTAACCTGAATAGACGGGCAGCATCTAAACGGTGCACCGCATTCCAACGGTTTTGCCCTTCCCCAATATATGCCGAAAAGCCCTTTTCACGCGCAATATTAACCAGTATTGGTACAAATCCATGCTTATCTTCATCTCCATGCACCGATGGCGACAGCCGCACCGATGCTGCACGCACACCCAAACCCACCACAGCATCTGCTGTTTGTTCAGAAGCTCTTGGCCAGGCCGGATTGAACGGAGGGATGATATCTTCCGTGGCCAGTTTCCCAGGGCTAACCAATGCGTTACCAGAGGTTACAATAAAAGGACGGTTAGAGCCTGCCAGCACTCCGCCGATTGTTTCAATGGCAATCTTATCTATTTCGCAAACTTCCGGAAACCTGCTGAAATCATGAATAAACCCGGCATGTATTACGCCATCCACAGTCTTAGAACCACTTCTCAAACTTTCCAAATCTTCCAGATCGCCGCGATGAACCTCGGCACCTGCAGTAATCAGCTTCTCAGCCGAAGCCTCTGAACGGGCCAAACCCAATACCTGGTGACCAGCATCTATTAACTCCTGCACTATGGCAGTACCAATGAAGCCTGTAGCCCCTGTAACAAATACACGCATAATTTTTTTCTTTAGTTTACACAAAGATGCGCTGGTTTATTCAGTATGATTTAGCCAAATCTGTCTTTCGCTTAGCCAAAATAGATAAATATATTTACAATGATTTGAAGAAACAGTGATATGTGAAGGAATGGATAGACAATACCATGGTTTTATGGAAGTTGATCTGGTTGAAAGGTTTTGGGAAGAGCTGTTGGCTTTCATTTTTATGCCCTAAACGATGCCCTTTGATAAATATATTTAACAGATCAAAAGCAGTCGATACTCCCCATCATTTTCTGCTGGTGCCCTGTGAACACAGGGTAAGACTTTTTGCCCAGGATGATCTACGGCTAATCTCCAAAGATGGCCTGATTCTAAATTTGTTGCTTTAGCACCGGGTTTAGGTTGATAATGCAGATCAAAATAATTTTCGCTTAAAAAGGTTTCAAACTCCGCTTCTGAACCCTCATGTAATTCCCTGAGTTTTTTCCGGATTTGGGGAATTAAAATTTTCTGTTCAACCTGATCATTGGGTAGGATATCGCTTGCAGCACCATAATAAGTACATAAAAAAGTATCCGCTGCGATAGGGGATCGGTCCACATGAAAAGAATACACATCCGTTGCGATGAAATCCAGCTCGTTGTCCCGTTGGTAACTTTTAATCAGATTGAGCGAAGGAGACGCCCCAAAATCAGTCAACAACCGCAAATCACTTAAAATAACTTCCCTGGCAATATGCCCCTTCTCGGACAGCCTGAGATCTAAAAGAGTTTCAGGATACACCTCTGTGATGTTTTGCTCCAATTGAAGTTTAGACACAATTTCCTTAAAATCTCCAGCCAAATCTCTGTGCCAACAAATGGCATTTATAGCACCTAGAAAAGAGGTGTTTACAAGTTCAGAAAAAGTAGAGACCACTTCAATTTGATTACTGTCCGAAAATTTATGGTTCATGTACTTAAGAAATAGCTAATCATTACTTTTTTACAAAAGTAATCCATAGAGTGTAAAAATCACCTATACCATCATATTAACTACAAAGCCCGGATTTTCACTCACCTGATATTGAAAATCCAACTGTAGTTTTCCTGTTTTTTTTAAAGTATTGATGGATTTTAACAACGTCAGCGAGCTATCGTTCAACCCTAATTTAAATTCCTTATAAAGGGTGATTTCTGTAAGATAAGACAGCTCCTCATTTTTTTTTCAAATCTACTTCTATTCCTGTTTTTTCAAATTCCCAATGATCCGAAGTTTTTACTTTATCCCAGATGTACTGTCCATTGAACTGTAGGAGACTTTTTATTTGCTTTAGCGAATTAGCAGATTCCCGTTTACATACGGTAACCTCAACCTCTTGGGGAATATAAATAACCTCCTCATCCAACTGAGGTCCAAGGTTTAGCATAATACTGACATACGGCTCTTTAAAAAGCGTCAGATTCATCGTTTCACTCAATATAATGGCTATATCTTTATCCTTTATTTGATACGTTGAAGCATCTGTCAATTCCATCCGTCTTACATAGGGCATAAGCTCTAGCTCTTCTAACAACGTTGCCAGTTTATCGTAACTGTTCTGGTTAATCTCTAAGAGCGTAAACTGCACTTGGGAGGGTTCAAAATTCAGCATTATGGGCTATGCAAGTGCGGCAAAAGGGCCCGTGCCTGCATAAAGTACATGAACTGTTTGTAGCTCCCGATGATGTAGGTCTCTAATAGCTTGATCCAGAGCTTTTACAAATCGTTGTGTCCTAAATATCTCCTTCACGCAATTTGAGGCCCAAAATGGCCCTATGGCATTTCCTTTGCTTGTTTGAATATGTTCACGGTCAATCACGCCAGACAGATCAATAGCAGTTGTCTGGCACAAAAGATCATGGTAAGAGACTTGCTTTAAGCGTTTTTAAGGTCATTAGTTTAGTCTTAATTTAGTATTACTAATACCATTGATGTATTTTATAAAATGGTTTTTAGCTCAATTAAATTGAATCTTTCATCATTTTTTATAAAATCTTTCATCATAGCAGCATGTCCTGTACCAACCAAAATGACAATATTTTTAGTGTTTTGAGTTAATTGACTCTGGATGTTCGCATACATTATTAAATTTCTTTTATACCAATCCGAAACCAAATTTGACCCAAAGTAGTTATCGTTTATCCCTAACCCGTTAATAAAGGAAAGATAAAAACCTTTATTTTCATTTAATGCTTCATCGGTATTTAGACTTTTAAAAACCTCTTTCAAATCTTTTTTTGCCATACAATCATTACTCTTTTTGGTTAATGTTGAAAGCTTCTCTTCAAAAATTTGGTTATCTCTGTCTCTTATACAC
>NZ_JAELTV010000034.1 GCF_016429005.1 Pedobacter sp. ASV19 | reverse complement strand
GTAGTTGGAAGAGTTAGTTATAATTATGAAGGCAAATATCTTTTCGAATCCAGTTTCAGATATGATGGGTCGGATGTTTTTTCCAAGTCTGACCGTTTTGGTTTTTTTCCTTCTGTTTCTGCGGGCTTGATATTAAGTAGGTCTATAGATTAAGGAAGTGAATTGAGATCGATTACCGGGGCATTGCTCTGGTTTGCCTGTCGGCTAAACATGGATTGCAAGGGCGTGGATTCACTAAAGAATCCGCCATTTTTAAGATAGAAGGTCGTACCTTTAGATCCGCCACCAAAGTCTTTTCTGTAGCCCCTGTTTGCTATATCATCTCCTGTAAACTTCATTTCTGTGATTTCAATCCAGTTTCCGTTAGCATCTGCGACCCATTGATTTCCATAATTTGCAGTGCGGGGTAAATAGCCCATATCTGGTTGGAAGTTTTCAAGAAAAGAGTGTAGGTGTTTAAGGCTCGAATTGGTATTAGGTCGCTCAAAACTGGCAATAAGCATCCATTTACCATGCTCAGGCTTAAACCATGAAGTGAAAACAGTTTTATTGCTGCCGGCATTGGGCTGTGCACGGGTTAAAAATGCATATGTTTGCCCAGCTACCCAGGGATAGATCAGATAACTTTGGCCACCCGATCCTTCAGATCCAAATTCACCGGACCTTACACCATCACCTTTCTTCAGCAGTCTGATCTTTTGATCTTCAGGAATACTGGCGGGGTTGTCTGTCTGAAAAGGGCTCCAGACGGAGAATAAGATACGGCGTTCTTTTGAGCCATTTACCTGCATGCCGAAATAACCTTGTTCAAATCCATTAGACATAAAATAGGAACCCACAGGATCCCTATCTTTTGGAACCTTGACCTCGTTGTAAAACCATTCTACGCGATCTTTTATGTTGTCCGGGAGTGTATAAGCCAGATGGACAGAAGGACCTCGTCGACCCCAGTAATACCGATTGTCCTGATTGTCTTTAACATAACTTAAAGTTGCTGCAGGAATACCTTCAATAATTAAACTGCTCACTTTTCCAAAATCATATCCTGTTTTGGATATACCCTGGAGCTTTACCTGCTGATAGCCCTTTTCAGTGACTTTGAAATCACCGATCAAAAGCGTGTCTGGCGTTGCTCCGGTCGTTGTTTTTGTAACAGCCTGATCTGCGAGCATAACTTTAAACGTGCATTTTTCTGATGAGGGCGCCATCACCAGTGAAAGTTTTAGTATGCCGGGTTGTTCAACGCGAAAATATATACTGGTTACAGTCTGTGAATCTTTCCAGCCGGTTAAACCAATCTTTGAGATCTTCTCTGAGTATTCTGCTGACCTATGCGTTATCCAGGCGTTACCGGCCAGTGGTACAGAGGCCTGTTGAGCCGAGCTTCCGAAGGTTATAAACAGCAGGAGCAAAGCGGGAAATAAGGTTTTTGTCATGGAGTATTTGGTTTAGGTTGGTTAAATTCTTTCTTTGATATTACAATTCATTGAATGTAGGATTCAAATGATATCTGATGTGGGAAAGTTTGGCATTAAAACCACACAAACGTTTGATCTCTTTTGTTAATATTGTATTGATTATAGGCTGAAATGCATCAAAAGAAGTTCGTTTGGACGGGATTTTAACGTATTAGAAGCATACACCTTAATCCAGGTAACTAAATGCCTCTTCTTTTTTCTTGAATACCTATTCTGCTGGAGAAAACCCAGTAAAACACGATATGCTGAAAATAAAACAAACGTTTGCTTTTATAATTATCAAACGTTTGCGTGATTATTCTCGAATTTGGCTTCCTATCTTGCCTGTCTATTGTCTAATTTGGAATCACTAAATCCAAGCGAACCAAAACCTCATGCATAGAAGAGATATCTTTAATATTCTTTTTAAAGGCAGTCCGCCCAACGAACTGGATACTGCAGAATCAGAACCGGTTATCGAAACACCGGCCTATTTGATTAACGAGGGTACAATTCCATTTTTCAGAGAGTATAAATCGCTTTCTGAAGATGTTGAGGTAAGTATATTACCTCAATTGATCAATTATGAGTTTGTCCTTAAACTTGGCGCAGGTCATTTGGAAACGCCGGATGGGCTGAGTGGGATAAGTCTTTGTCTTGGCATTAAAGATGCCGGATTACCTGCATTAAAGGAAATTACCTTAGGCGTAAATGCAGAAGGTTACCTATTTATTGGTGATCTGCAATCAAAGAGTAAAATCCATTATGATCAGCTTATTGCTGACCTTCAATTTATTGTTGAAGTTAAACCTCAGCCTCACGGAAAAAGTTACGCTAAACTCAAATTGGTTGATCGGATTGGACTTACCCTTGCTGTTTTGAAGTCAGAACAGTTTTCGCAAGAAAATTGGCTAGGGGTAATCCGTTTGGAATTGGGTCAATTTCACTTTTTGCAACTCGAAGGAAGATCTGCTCCGGAAGGAAATCAATTGCTAACCACAAATATATCTGAATATTAAAACAAACCAGAACACAATTATGAACAGACGTGAATTTGTAAGAACAACCAGTTTGACGGCAGCTGCCCTGACTGTCCTTCCGGAAAAAACTCTTTTTGCCAATTATGCCGGTGAGAAACTTAAAATAGCCATGATGGGTGTAGGCTTACGTGGTCAGAATCATCTTGCGCTGATTTTAAAAAGAGATGATGTCGAACTGGTCGCCATTTGTGATGTTGAACCTAGAATGCTGGAGATGGCTAAAGCTATGATCACCAAAAGTGGCAAACCTATGCCAAAGATATATACAGGCGACAACTATGCCTGGAAGAAAATGCTTCAGCAAACCAAAGATCTTAAATCTGTATTGATTGCAACGCCTTGGGAGTGGCATAAACCAATGATCATCGGCTCACTGGAAGCAGGTGTTAAATATGTCGCAACAGAAGTTATGCTGGGTATTACCCTTCAGGACCATTGGGATGTGGTTCAGGCCGCCGAAAAACACGATGCCCAAGTCATGATGCTGGAGAATGTTTGCTACAGGAGAGACGTTCTTGCTGTTTTGAATATGGTAAGACAAGGGCTTTTTGGCGAAATCACCCACCTTCAGGGCGGATATCAGCATGATCTTCGGGAAGTGAAATTCAATGATGGTATAAAGCCATATGGCGGAGGTGTTGAATTCAACGAAAAAGGTTTTTCTGAGGCGAAATGGAGAACAAACCATTCCGTACACCGTAACGGTGATCTTTATCCTACCCATGGTATTGGCCCTGTAGCTCAATGTATCAATATCAACCGTGGTAACAGGTTCTTAAAATTGAGTTCATTTGCTACTCAATCCCGTGGTTTGCATAAATATATCGTAGATCATGGTGGCGAAAATCATCCAAATGCGAAAGTCAAATTCAGACTAGGAGATATTGTTACCACTACTATTCAATGTGCCAATGGAGAAACGATTATCCTTCAACATGATACCAATTCCCCAAGACCTTACTCCCTGGGCTTTAGGGTGCAAGGAACAGATGGTCTGTGGATGGATGTAAATAACAGTATTTATGTTGAGGGCAAGAGCAAGCCACATCAGTGGGATAATGCAAAAGAATGGCTGGATAAATATGATCACCCGCTTTGGAAGAAATATGGTAATGATGCAACAGGAGCAGGTCACGGTGGAATGGATTTCTTTGTAATCCATGCTTTCATCGAATCTGCCAAACGTGGCACACCAACGCCGCTGGATGTTTATGACGCAGCAGCCTGGAGCGCAATCACTCCGCTGAGCGAGCAATCTATTGAGTTGGGTAATGAGACCATTGATTTTCCAGATTTCACCAGCGGAAAATGGATGAACAGAAATGCAGTCTTTGCCTTGAATGACGATTATTAAAAATTAATACTATACTGTTTCCTTTTAAAGCCTCCGATTATTGGAGGCTTTTTTGTTTCAAAACAAAATTACTTCGTTAATTTAGGGCTTTATCTAAAACAAGATTATATGAGTTATATCCCTGCAGAAGACCGGTATGAGAAAATGCAGTATCGTCGCTGTGGCCATAGCGGGTTAAAGCTCCCGGCTTTATCCCTTGGTTTATGGCATAATTTCGGGCATGTAGATGTCCTGGAGAATTCCAGAAGTATATTAAAACTTGCCTTTGACCATGGAATTACACATTTTGACCTGGCGAATAATTACGGTCCGCCTCCGGGATCCGCAGAAGAAAATTTTGGTAAGATCTTAAAAGAGGATTTTAAAGGTTTCAGGGACGAGATGGTGATCTCTACCAAAGCCGGCTATACCATGTGGGCGGGTCCTTATGGAGATTGGGGATCTAAGAAGTACCTGGTGTCCAGTCTTGACCAGAGCCTTAAAAGAATGGATCTGGATTATGTAGATATTTTTTATCACCATCGCCCGGATCCGGAAACACCTTTAGAGGAAACGATGATGACCCTGGATCTTCTGGTACGCCAGGGAAAAGCTCTGTATGCCGGGATTTCCAATTACAAGGCAGAAGAGGCTGAAAAAGCGATCCGGATTCTAAAACAGCTGGGCACACCATGTGTAATCCATCAACCTAAATACTCGATGTTCGAACGCTGGGTAGAAGGTGGGCTTCTGGATGTGCTTCAAAAGGAAGGTGTAGGTTGTATTCCCTTTTCTCCTTTGGCCCAGGGAATGTTGACGGATAAATACCTTGGCGGGATTCCGGCAGATTCCAGAGCTGCCAAGTCGCATGGATTTCTTCAAAGCAGCCAAATTACCGAAGGTAAATTGCAGCAAATAAATGAACTCAATTCAATTGCTACAGAACGTGGACAAAAGCTGGCACATATGGCTTTATCCTGGCTTTTAAAAGATCCAAGGGTTACTTCTGTGCTCGTAGGCGCGAGTAAACCTGAACAATTGGCTGATTCTTTGAAATGCCTGGACAATATTCTTTTTACGGAAGATGAACTTCAGCGCATAGAGTCAATTTTAAACCGGGTGGATTAATTCCCGGTTTAGGTTATACGGAGTACTGTCCTTTCCAATGTTCTTGTATGGAGCAGGATAAACTGATCTCTGAACTCAAAACGGCCCAGAACCACATCAATGGTCATCTGGGCCATTATTGTGCCTATGATACCTGGTACTGTGCCTAAAACACCGTTTTCGGAACAGGAGGGAACATCTTCGGGGTTTGGAGGTTCAGGAAATAAATCTCTCAGGTTTTTTGAACCTTCTATATTAAAACCTGCCAGTTGCCCCATATAACCTAAAATACTTCCATAAACCAATGGTTTGCCAAGGGAAACGCAAGCATCGTTTACCGCATAACGGGTGGCAAAATTATCACAACCATCCACAACAAAATCATAATTTTCCAGCAACTGTAAAGCATTGTCTTCGGTAACCACATGGTCATGGGTGGTAAAAATGGTATTGGGGTTCTGTTCCGATAGTCTTTTATACGCGGCCTGAACTTTTTTAAGGCCAATGTCAGCCTGTCCGTATAAAATCTGCCGGTGCAGATTCGATTCCTCCACGACGTCAAAATCAATGATGCCCAAATGCCCAATGCCCGCAGCGCAAAGGTACTGTAACACCGGACAGCCTAATCCGCCAGCTCCAATTACCGCTACTTTAGCTTCCTTTAATTTGTTTTGCCCATACAGGCCGATATCGTCCAGCAGGATTTGCTTGAGATATCTTTGAAATTCTTCTTTAGCCAGCATATTAATGTCCAAAAGTTTTATCCCAGTCTTTCCATACAGGTTCGTAGCCTTGTGCTCTGATCATATTGGCGATCTCAGTTGAACTTCTTTCATCAGAGATCTCGAATTGCTCCAGGGATTCCGGTTCTACTATATAACCGCCGGGGTTCGTTTTAGAGCCCGCACTGATGCTGGTGATGCCCAGCTGGATCAGGTGGTTTCTAAAATGTTCCTCTTCGCGCGTGGAAATGGAAATCTCCAGTTCTGTGTTAAACAAACGCCAGGCGCAAATCAGTTGCACCAGTTCCCGGTCGCTCATGTAATTGTTGTATTCCTTGAGTACGGTCTCATCAGACCCTGCAAGCTCTATTGGCCTTAATCTTGGAAAAGAAACAGAGTATTTTGTTTGCCAGTAGGTTTTCTCCAGGTAATCTAAATGAAGGGCTGTAAAAAAACAATCTGTACGCCAGTCTTCCAGGCCAATGAGTGTACCTAAGCCAATTTTATGGATGCTGGCCTGGCCAAGCCGGTCTGGCGTTTCGAGACGGTAATTGAAATTGGATTTTTTCCCCTTCGGGTGATACAGCTTGTAATTTTCCTTGTGATAGGTTTCCTGATAAACCAGAACTGTACTTAATCCTTCTTTAATAAGTTCTTGATAGTCATAGGTATCAAGTGGTTGTACTTCCAGTGATACATGAGTGAAGTGAGGTTTAATAAGCCGGATGGCATTTTTGAGATAAGCTACACCAACGGTCAGATTGGCTTCGCCAGTTACCAGTAGTACATGGTCATAACCCATCTTTTTGAGGACAGCTATCTCCCTCAATATTTCCTCGTCACTCAGCGTTTTTCGCCTGATCTTATTGTCCAGACTAAAGGCGCAATAGGTGCAGATGTTCTGACACTCATTACTGAGGTAAAGTGGAATGTACATCTGAATGGTTTTTCCGAAACGCTTTCTGGTGAGCTTCTGGCTAATCAAAGCCATCTGCTCGAGGTAAGGTGAGGCTGCTGGGGAGATCAGGGCTTTGAAGTCCTCTAAACTGCGTCTATCTTTATTTAGTGCATTGATAACATCCTGTTTGGTTTTGGAAAGTATGCTTTCTTTCACCTCTTCCCAGTCAAAAGAGTCAAATTGTTTAGTAAACATGATCTAGAAGTTTAAAAATCCGGTAAGTGGGCTGCTGGCTTCAGCATGTTGCCGGGTTGTAGCCAGTTGTGCTTCAAAGGCAGTTCTTCCGGCTTCTACAGCCAGTCTGAAAGCAAGTGCCATTTCTGTTGGGTGTCTGGAGCTTGCAATGGCAGTATTCACCAATACGGCATCTGCGCCAAGTTCCATTGCTTTTGCTGCATCTGAGGGGGCTCCAATGCCGGCATCAATGATCACTGGCACTTTACTTTGTTCTATAATGATCTCCAGAAAATCCTGTGTCCTTAAGCCCTTATTTGTTCCTATAGGAGAACCTAATGGCATCACGGCTGCTGTGCCTGCTTCTTCCAGTTGTTTACAAAGCACTGGATCTGCATGGATATACGGAAGAATAATGAACCCAAGCTTAGCCAGCTCTTCCGTGGCCTTTAAGGTTTCAACCGCGTCAGGAAGTAGGTACTTGGGGTCCGGATGAATTTCCAGTTTAAGCCAGTTGGTTTCCAGCGCCTCCCTGGCCAGCTGTGCCGCAAAAACCGCCTCTTTTGCATTTCTTGCTCCTGATGTATTTGGTAATATGCTGATGTGTTTATGTTTAAGGGAGTTAATTAAAGTGTCTGTTTCAGTATTGAGGTCTATTCTTTTTAGTGCTACTGTAACCAATTCACTTTGAGAAGCCAGTACAGCGGCCTCCATTTCTTCGGGCGAACCAAATTTTCCTGTTCCCAGAAATAGCCTTGATTTGAATTCTCTACCTGCTATATTCAAGTGTTTCATGCGTTTTTTTTCTAAGGGTGTCCATTAATTTTGTTGGGTTTGGATGCTGGCTGAGCAGACCTGAAAAGGCGATTCCGTAAAGACCAGTTTTCATTAGGTCTTCTATATCCTCCGGAAGGATGCCACCAATGGCGTAGACTGGAGGATGTGCCACATTCAATTCTTTGAGCTGACTGAAAAGGCTTTGGTAGCCGGTCAGTCCTAGGATAGGGCTGAGTTTTGCTTTGGTTGTTGTATATCTGTAGGGGCCAAGGCCAATATAGTCGCAGCCTTCAGCTGTGCGCTGCAGCAAGTCGTTAATTGTATTCGCTGTGCCGCCAATAATTTTATGCGCGCCTAACAAAGCCCGGGCTTCTTTAACAGAGCTGTCCGATAGTCCAAGGTGTACACCATGGGCGTCGGTTAGGAGGGCTACCCTGGGGTGGTCGTTAATGATCAGCGTCACATCCGGGAAATTGGAAATCATTTTTTTAGTCTGTTCAGTGAGTTGCAATACTTCTGATTCTGATCTGTTTTTATATCTGATCTGTATCCAGTTACAGCCGGAATATAAAGCTTTACTAATGTTTAGTAATTGTGTTTCCTGGTTTTCTCCCTGGGAAATGTACATGAGTTTTTTAAGCATGGTAGGCTAGTAAATTAAGGTTGCTTTTTAGTGCTTTTTCGATATAATTTTTTGCTTCAGAACATGCCTGGTAAAGGCTTAATTTACAGGCGATATTGGATGCAATTGCTGACGATAGTATGCAGCCGGATCCATGTTTCTGTGGCAGATCCTGCTTTGCTGAATGAAGCGGGATAACATCTTTCGAAGTATACAACAGGTCAGTCCCCTTGTGGGTCATGGAGTGTCCGCCTTTAAGAAGGACATTACAGCAATTGCTCAATTGGGTCGCTGCTTCCTGTTCATCGGTCATTCCAGTTAGAAACCGTGCTTCAGCTGTATTTGGACATAGCAGGTATATCTGATGGAGAACTTCCTGCAATAGAACGCCATCAGGATTACTCATAAAAGAAAAACCGCTGGACGCTGATGCAACCGGATCCCAGACCAGTTTAACGTTTGGTAACTGTAATCTTAACCAGTTGACAAGGTTAAGAAGAAGGGTGAGATCCTTTATAATTCCGATTTTGATCACTTCGATTTTATACTGCTCCAGTAGTGGCGTGATCTGCTGCTGTATCTGTATAAGGGGTATCCAATTCATTCCGATAAACCTGTTCTCCGTCTGATAGGTCAGGGCAGAGGCTATCCCAAAACCAAGACATTTGTGCTGTTCAAAGGTCTTTATATCTGCCAGGATTCCTGCTCCGCCAGAAGGGTCCAGGCCTGCAATACTCATCACAATTGGCCTGCTGTATTCCATTCTTTTTTTAATAAATGATAAACGGCTACTGGATCCTCCTGCTGCCATAAATAACCCATTATTGCTGCTCCATAAAAGCCATATTTCTGTATTTTCAACCCATTACCTGGAGTTATACCGCCAATTCCAAATATTTTAATTATGTTATTATTCAATTGATTAGGGTGATTTTTGTGATTCATTGCTTTATATTTAGTTTTGCTGATGCTATCAAATACTGGTCCCATAAGTACATAGTCAAATCCGGATAGATCCTGGGCGAAATCTTCAAGGTAATGCACGGAAGTGGAGTAGATTTGTCCATTTAATTTGGGCTGGATAACGCTTTCTTTTCTCTGCTTTTCCGGGTAATGAAACCTGTGGATTCCAAACTCAGCTGCAAGTTCATGGTGCTGGTGCAATGCAATTTTTTGACGATGTTCCGGTTTGATTTCTTTCAATAGTTCCCTGTATTTTATTTCCGTGTATGCTGGTTTTCGTAAATGAAGTACCAGAAGCCCATGATCAAAAAGCTCATTTAAAATTTCCGGCTCCCTTTTAAAAGGAACCGGATTAGAAACCACAATCATTTCCATTAGGAATAGATCTGGCTGCCTTGCATTTTAAACTCTTCAGCTTTTTCAAACAATCCGCTGGCAGCAGAATCCCTAATTTCCTGGGTAATCTTCATCGAACAGAATTTTGGGCCACACATGGAGCAAAAGTGAGCAATCTTTGCACCTTCAGCTGGTAAGGTTTCATCATGAAACTCGCGTGCGGTATCCGGATCCAGGGAAAGGTTGAACTGATCTTCCCAGCGGAATTCAAATCGTGCCTTACTCAGGGCGTTGTCTCTGTACTGGGCACCGGGATGGCCTTTGGCAAGGTCTGCTGCATGTGCGGCCAGTTTGTAAGTGATCACTCCGTCTTTAACATCCTTTTTGTTGGGTAAGCCGAGGTGTTCTTTTGGTGTTACGTAGCAGAGCATTGCCGTACCAAACCAGCCAATCATGGCAGCTCCAATTGCCGATGTAATGTGATCATAACCAGGAGCAATATCAGTAGTCAATGGACCTAAGGTATAGAATGGGGCTTCATGACATTCTTTGAGCTGTTTGTCCATGTTTTCTTTGATCAGGTGCATTGGCACATGCCCAGGACCCTCTACCATCACCTGTACATCATACTTCCAGGCGAGTTTTGTCAATTCGCCTAGGGTTTCCAATTCTGCAAACTGAGCAGCGTCATTCGCATCTGCAATGGAGCCCGGACGAAGACCATCACCCAATGAAAAGGCTACATCATATTGCTGCATGATCTTGCAGATGTCTTCAAAGTGGGTATACAGAAAATTTTCTTTGTGATGCGCCAGACACCATTTAGCCATGATACTTCCTCCACGGGAAACAATACCTGTAACGCGTTTAGCGGTCAATGGAATGTATCTGAGCAGTACGCCAGCGTGAATGGTAAAATAAGATACCCCTTGTTCTGCTTGTTCAATCAAGGTATCCCTGAAGAGTTGCCAGGTCAGGTCTTCGGCTTTACCATTTACCTTTTCCAGCGCCTGATAGATAGGCACAGTGCCAATTGGGACAGGAGAGTTTCGGATGATCCACTCGCGGGTTTCATGGATGTTTTTACCTGTGGAAAGGTCCATGATGGTATCTGCACCCCATCTACAGGCCCAAACAGCTTTGTCTACTTCCTCGTCAATAGTAGATGTTACGGCACTGTTTCCAATGTTCGCATTGATTTTTACCAGGAAATTGCGGCCAATAATCATTGGCTCACTTTCTGGATGGTTAATATTGTTTGGAATAATGGCCCGTCCAGCTGCGACTTCGTCCCTTACAAATTCAGGAGTAATGAACCCTTTAGGTGTATTTGCGCCAAAACTATGGCCCGGATGCTGGGTGCCGAGCATTTTCGTACTTTCTGCAAACTGACCATCCATCTCGTTGATCAGCTGATTCTCTCTGATAGCAATGTATTCCATTTCCGGGGTGATGATACCCTGCTTTGCATAATGAAGCTGCGTAACATTAAAGCCTTCTTTAGCGCGCATGGGTTTTTGTATATGCTCAAATCTCAGATGGTCAAGCGCCTGATTTTCTTTTCTTTCTTTGCCATAAACCGAACTTACAGTGCTGAGCTGTTCGACATCATTTCTTTGTAGAATCCATGCTTCTCTTAAACGGGGAAGCCCTTTTTTGATGTCAATCTCGATTTCGTCATCAGTATAGGCACCGCTTGTATCGTAAACGGTAACCGGAGCATTTAATTCTATACCGCCATTGTGAAGTTTTGTTTCCGAAAGGGAAATCTGGCGCATGGCCACTTTAATGTCATGGTGCTGCCCACGAACATAGATTTTCTTAGAATTGTTCATTTTTAACCTCCTTGTGTTGCTTTAATGATCAGAATGTCGTCGTTGGCTTTGAGCTGATAGCTTTCGTACAGCGATTTTTGGATCACGGAGTTGTTTACCGCTACTGCTGTACCGTTTTGTTTCTCACCGAGATGGCTGAAAACAATGCTTTGCAGCGTAGTGTGCTCTGCAATTTCTTTTTCCTGGTTGTTGATTTTTATTTTCATTCCTGTTCAGATTATTACTTTAGGAATGAAATAGATGTGTTTGATTAAACACACGCAGATCCATCTTACTTTTCCCTTCGGCGGTACTAACCGCATCAGGTTCAAAGGGTATTTCTCAGCACTAAGGCACCCCTAAAGTTTCGGAGACCAATATAAGAAAAAATGTTAGGTAAGCTAAAGGAAAAATCAAATTACTCTTCGAGGACTGGACTCCTTGCCCCGCTTCGCTCTTGTGGCAAGGCGCCCTGAGGTCCTCTCTGAGTAATATTGATTTTTTCGAAGTGTTTATGTTTTTATTTGTTCTCAAGAGCTCGCAAGCTCGGTTTTATATGGTGCTTAAGCAAGGGGGCGAGTCCGGGCATGGCGCAGATGAGTTTATTTGATAGTGTTTATTTTTTACTCGTAAAGTTACTTGTAGTTATGGTTTATAAGGCGTTTAAGCAAGGGGGCGAGTCTGGGCATGGCGCAGATGAGTTTATTTGATAGTGTTTATTTTTTACTCGTAAAGTTACTTATAGTTTGGTTTATATGGCGTTTAGCAAAAGGGGGGGCGTACATGGCATAGATAAGTTTATGGAAATTGGTTCCTGCATTATGCCTGTACTTAACTCTTTGCTCGGATCACCTCCTTCCTCTGCAATTTGCTACGAAAAATTCTCGTACGCTGCGGAAAGACCTCAGAGATCTGCGGCTTCTTCAGCCGCCTGATATCGTTAGTCTTGAAGCAGCTGTACAGAATTTTTCGAACAATTCACCCACCTTCCTTTATTTATAAAAAAAGGCCAGATCGCGATTAGTGATCCAGCCTTTTACAGATTGTTATTAAACTTCTATTTATTGATGTTAGGGTTGGTATTCAACTCAGATTGAGGAATATTAAACAAATAGTAAGGGCTATTTGGTTTAAATGCTGTTCCATCCGGGAATTTAAGTGTAGTGTGCTGTTTAGCTGCTACCGTCTTGGTACTACCATCAGGCGTAGTCACTACAACCTGTATTGGGTTGCCATTCACGTCATTGAAAGGAAGCCTTACCAATGCAGATTGAGTTCTTAAGATATCAGACAAGGCAAAGCCTTCGCCCCACAATTCTTTTCTTCTCTCCACCAGGATGGCAGCAATCACATCTTCCCTGGTTTTTGAGCCCAAAACAAACAGATCTGCATTTCTTGCACTTCTAAGTTCATTCAAATACTGTACGGCACCTTGCAGATCAGAACTCCTGGCCAGGCCTTCTGCCTGGATAAGAGTCATTTCAGAAGATCGCATCAACACAATATCCCCAGTTTGATCTGCACGGAACTTAAATTTAGCATACCGAAGATAACCCTCCCGGCTTGGCAAACCATCCCAGGAAAACAATTTAGTTCTGATGTCATTTTGATCAAACAAAGATTTGAAGTTAGGATCAGCCATAAAACTATAATAGTAAGAAGAAGAGGAGCTTACATCCAGAAAGTTAAAGGTATAGCTCTCCGTGTTCTGATCCGGTTTTTGACCATGCCCCCAAATCCACTCCTCATTTGTTAAATCGTTAAAACCATTGTAATATGCCGCTGCCGTCATATAGGAGTAGTTTTTTCTTGCGGCAGCCGCTTTTTCAGCAGCCAGCGCCCAATTACCCATATTCAAATAAGTCCGGGCCTGCAATCCGTGCACAACATCAATATTGATTTTATATTTCACTGGTCTTGAATAGCTGGCCAGTAAAGTTTCTGCCTGGCTCAGGTCGGCGGTAATCAATTTATAAACCTCTTCTAAAGTAGATTTAGGTTTTCCCTCTGTACCAGCCACAGTTGGAGTGGTGTAAATCGGTACAGCTTTGGCTTGTGGGTCTTTAAGATAAGAAAACTGGTAGTAAGTAGCCAGGTTTAAGTAGCTATTTGCCCTAAGCGCAAGTGCCTGTCCTTTTAATTGTGCCTTTTTCTCTGCCGATCCACTTGCCGCATCTATCTTGGTGATGACGTTGTTGCAATTGTCAATGACCTTATACATGATGGTCCAGATCGCATTTAAACGGGTCTGATTGGTAGATAAAGTAAACTGGTAGGCATCTCTGTATCCGTATTTATTGGTAATGATCGCTACATCGTCGCCCATTGCATCGCTGGTTCTCAGGATGGTGCTATAACCTGGATTGGCATAAGTAAAATAGGTGTCATTCATATAAGCCCAGGTACCATTCAAAACGGTTTCTATATTATCTGCATTATTATAGATTAAATCGGCAGAAACCGCATTGGTAGGGGTGGTTGTAAGTTCCTTCTTGCAGCTGCTGACACTGATTAAAAGCGCAGAGAGCAGGATAGGGGTAAGTATGTTGAGTTTCATTTTGTAAAAATTAAGATCCATTAAAAAGTTAAATTCACACCGGCAGAGTAGGTACGGATGGCCGGATAACGGTAATAAGTAGCGCCCTGAATGGTCTGTTCCGGGTCCATGCCTTTATGTCCGTAGAAAGTAAGCAGGTTCTCTCCGGTCAGGAAAAACTTCAGGTTGTCGATACCGATTTTATTGGAAACCGATTTAGGCAATCGGTAGCTCAGGTTTACATTTTTTAAACGGGCGTAAGTGGCACTGTACAAGAAACGTGTGGAAGCCTGTGTCCATCCAAGATTATCTGTGGTTAAACGCGGAACATCTGTATTTGGATTTTCAGGTGTCCAGTGGTTGAGCATTTCTACAGACCATGCTGCTCCCGGATTGCTTCCGTTTTGCATTAAGGAAACATAATCGTTGTCCAGGATCTTACCTCCAATACTGTAAGACAATAACGCGGAAAGTTCAAATTGCTTGTAGGTAAATGTATTTGTAAAACCACCGGTAAGTGTTGGCAGTGAGCTGTCCTGTACGTATTGAGTTGCTTTGCTATAGTCGCTGGTGGTCACTTTCTGGCCGTTGCTAGTGGTCATGTACCAGAGTGGATTTCCATTGGCCGGATCAACACCAGCCCATTCCCGAAGGTAAAAATCATATATTGAGCCTCCTATACGCAGCATTTTATTTCCGGAAATGATGTCGTTCTGCGGAAGGTCGGTAATGGTATTTTTATAATGTGTAGCGTTTAAACTCACAGCCCATCTGAAATCTGATGTAATTACAGGGATGGCATTGATCTGTATTTCGATACCCGTATTTTTCAAGGCGCCGATATTGGCATCTATAGAGGTGAAGCCTGTTGAGGTTGCCATAGGTCTGCTGAACAGTAAATCCTTAGACCTTCTGTTAAAATACTCTGCAGTACCGCTGATACGGTCTTTGAAGATTCCAAAATCAAGTCCTACATTTAAATTCAAATTGGTTTCCCATTTTAAGCCAGGGGTAGCCAGGCGTTTGGTCACTAATCCATTTTCTCCGAGGTTGTTTCTGATGGCGTATTGAGGATCATAAGCATAATAGGTACCAATATTGTCGTTACCCTGTGCACCATAGCTGGCTCTGAAAGTTAGATTACTTAACCAGGGGGTGTTTTTAAGAAAGTCTTCTTTGGAAGCCCTCCATGAACCACCAAAGGACCAAAATGTACCCCATCTGCTTTTTACTGAGAATCTGGAAGCTCCGTCGCTTCTGATGGATGCAGACAGCAGGTATTTGTTTTGATAATCGTATTCAGCCCTACCAAGGAAACTCAATAGTGCATAATCCAGGGCATAACCACCGAAACTGTTTAGCTGTGAGGCCGCGTCGGGTTCATATAAGCCCGGCAGTACAAAGCCTTGTCTGCTTCCGGACATTATTTTTGAATTGTACTTATAGATTTCCTGGCCGGCCAGCAAGTTCAAATGATGATCCTGATCAAAGGTCTTTTCATAGGTCAGGATGTTGTTCCAGGTAAAAGAATAGTTTCTGGTGACTGTTCTGTCTATAGAACCTTTGATTTCTGCACTCTCGCCCAGTGAAGGGTTAGCATAATAGTTCTCATTTATATTGGTGTAATCTCCGCTGTATGTGGTTTTGAATTTCAGCTCAGGTAAAATTGTGGCTTCAAGGAAGGCTCTGGCAGACACATTGTCTTTGAAGATCTGATTCTTGTCCAAGTCTACCGTCGCGGCCAGATTGCTTCTGGGAATCGCTGCATTTGGACGGTAAGCACCAAAATCAAAGATTTTATTGCCTGCGCCATCTAATTTGTAGGATCCATCGTCATTGCGTTGATAGACCGGGTAGAAGCTTGGGATGGATCTGGCAAAGTTGATCACATTGGCCGTATTGCTGTCTTCAGACATTGGATAGTCTTGCTTAGAATTTGATGCGGAGATGTTCAAACCTGCTTTAAGCCATTTTTTAGCTTGTGTAGTTAGGTTGACCCTCGCATTGTAGCGTTTGAAGCCTGATCCTAATGCAATTCCTTTGTCATTCAGATATCCGCCAGAGATGTAATATTGGCTTTTTTCATTTCCACCGCTAAAACTCAGGTCGCCCTGCGTTCTTAAAGCGGTTTGCTGCATAGCCTTTTGCCAGCTGTCATTCCATAAGGGAACAGCTCCCGGAACTATTTTACCGTCCAGGCCAACTGGATTTGGATAATTTGAACCGTAAGGATTAATGCCAAGGTCTGTCAGGATATTTTTACTGGCGGCTGCACGTGCCTGAGCATCCGTTAGGCCGTTGGTGAGCTGTTTGTTTTTAAGTGCCAGCCAATAACTTTCAAAATACTGGTCTGTGTTCATTTGCTTGTAATCCTTCACTGCTCTGTTGGATAGTCCTTCGGTAAAATTGGCGCTGATCTGCGGCTCCGCAGAATTCTTTCCGGATTTAGTAGTGATGATAATCACTCCGTTTGCACCTCTTGATCCATATAAAGCGCTGGAAGCCGCATCTTTAAGGATGCTGACCGAAGAAATGTCATTCACATTGATGGAACTGATGTCGCCAGAAAAAGGGTTGCCATCTACAACGTATAATGGGTCGCTGGAAGCATTAATAGATCCGATACCCCTGATCCTGATGGTTGCAGTTGTGCCAGGCTGGCCACTTTGAGAGGTGGCCTGCACACCGGGAGAGATTCCCTGAAGCGCGCTGCTGATGTTGCTCACCTGACGGTTTTCCAGTTGTTCACTTTTAATTTGTGATACGGAACCAACATAATTGGCCCGTTTCGCTGTCCCGTAAGCCACCACTACCACCTCGTTCAAAGAGTTTGGAGAATTGGACAGTCCCACGTTCAGGGTGTTTCCTTCGGCCAAAAGCTCCCTGGTTTCGTAGCCTAAATAAGAAAATACCAGCGTTTTCTGACCATCAGGAAGATTCAGATGGTAGGCTCCGGACTGGTCTGTCGTTGTTCCCTGTTTAGTTCCTTTAATATATATGCTAACACCAGGCAGCGGGAGGCCGGTTCCGTTTTCAGTTACTTTTCCGGATATGCCAGTACCTTGCTGGGCGTAGCTGAACTGAAAAATAAGCAGTAATAAGAATACTGATAAGTTGATTTTCATTGCGATATTTTGTTTTTTAAAGTTGATGAAGCGATCAGGTGTGGGCCATGATGATTTCATTAAATTGAATGTTGAAAATTTGGGCGATAGAATTCCTTCAGCATATCAATATGCTGTGAAATAGTTAATAAGAAATACTTAGTTAAAGAATTAGATTAGCTGGAGCAGCTTTGCATACAACAATTCGAATTGGTCTTGTTGCTGGCTGGAGGGGAAATTGTGTTCGGCATCATAGGGAGTAAAAAAAAATGCATAATTCAGTTTTAATAAAATAATAAGCCATGAAAGTTTTGAGACTTTCATGGCGCAAAGGTAATTAAATACTACTAAATCTATAGATTATTATTGTTTATGTTTAAAATCTGACAATAGGAAGAGATTTAGTCTACTGCAAGATTCTTAAGAAACACTTGCCAGTACAGCCGCTGCATGTTCATCAAGATATTTAGACGTATACTGCTGATCATTTACGTTGATAAAGAGCACTGTTTTTCCCTCCATAGCATGTATAATAGCAGGAGCAAGGTCTGCAGGCACGGCGGGGCATCCCTGGCTCCGTCCAAGTCTTCCAAGGGCATCGATAGTTTCCTGACTTACATAGTCTGCGCCGTGAACAACAATGGATCTTTTGCGTGCATTAGAATTAAAACCTTCATCCATGCCATCAAGTTTTAAAGAAATACCATGCTTGCCACGATACATTTCTCCTGTAACATAAAATCCAATGCTACTTTCCAGAGATTCGCTGCGGTTAGAAAAATGTATGGCCTGGTCAGCTCCGCTGCGCTCACCATGGGCTACCCAGGTGTTTAACAGAAGTGTCTTTTTGTCAAGGTCTATAATCCATAGTCTCTTTTTTGTAGAGCTCTGGTCAAAATCAGCGATACTTAAAATAGATTTTTCACCAGATAACTTACCTGCATTTTTAAGATTATAGAAACCTGTGACAGCTTTTTCAAAGACACTCAATGGTAAGCCGCTTTGCGCCAGTTGTGCGCTCAGGTAAAGATCCTGGATATAAGTGCTGTATAAAGTGTCGTTTGGTTCACTGGTTGCACTATAGTGCTTTGTGGTGGTTGCTGGGGTCCAGCTGATAAAAATAAATGCGAATAAAATTAATATGAATCCGGCTTGTTCTAAAAAGTATTTTCTCATAGGTATCCTCACATTCTCTGCTATGAATCTAAATGTTATTTTTTAAGTAAGCGTGTCTTCAGATGGTCGTATTTAAGTTTGTTTAATTTAAGCTATTCTGCAATGGTACAAAAAAAATATTTTAGAAGTAGTTAGTATTTAATGTATTACCTTTCTGTGACTTGGTGGTTTCGGATCAAATTGGCCACTAATGCGGTCCAGCCGGTTTGATGAGAAGCCCCTAATCCTTTGCCACAGTCTCCGTGAAAATATTCATTAAACAATAGATAATCTTTAAAATAAGGATCCGTCTGGAATTTTTCATTGTCTCCAAAGCAAGCACGCCTGCCTTGACCATCCGATTTAAAAATATGGATTAATCTTTCGCCAAGTTTCATGGCGATATCCTTCAAAGAAAGTAAATTGCCCGAACCAGTTGGATATTCTATTTTAAAATCGTCACTGTAATAATCATGAAAGCGGAGCAGGCTCTGGATGATGAGGTAATTGACCGGCATCCATATTGGGCCCCGCCAATTGCTGTTGCCGCCAAACATGCCGCTGTCACTTTCGCCCGGAACATATTTTACAACGAACTGCTCTTTTCCACCCTGAAAGACATATGGATTTTCTTCGTAACTTTTAGATAGGCTCCGAATTCCAAATTCACTTAGAAATTCAGTTTCATTCAGCATCCTATACAGGATTCGCTTCATTCTGTGCCCTCTGAGTAAACTTAACAAGTGCTTATCGTCGGAGCCTTTTTCCGTCCAGCGGGAAACCAGGGAAGCCAGTTCAGGCCGATGCTCGAGGAACCACTGCATCCTGGCAGCAAAGCCAGGTAGCTTTTTTAAGGTGTCGTCCTTGATCACTTCTACAGCGAACAATGGGATCAGACCAACCATACTCCTCAGTTTCAATTTTACTGATCTTTGACTGTCCAGGGATAATTCATCGTAGAAAAACTCATCTTCCTGGTCCCATAAACCCGTGTCATCCGGGCCCATGATGTTCATGATAGCCCCTGCGATGTAGAGGAAATGTTCGAAGAACTTGGTCGCCATATCTTCATAAACCGGGTTGTGTAAGGCCAGTTCAAGGGAGATATGCATCATATTCAGGGCATACATGGCCATCCAGCTTGTTCCATCGGCTTGTTCCATCCGCATTCCTGAAGGTAGTTTCATACTGCGGTCAAAAATGCCAATGTTGTCCAGTCCAAGGAATCCACCGGAAAAGATATTGCTTCCATTATGATCCTTGCGGTTAACCCACCAGGTAAAATTGATCAGGAGCTTTTGGAAAACAGCTTCCAGAAAAGGGATATCGGCTTTGCCTTCATTTTTTTGCTGGTCTATTTTAAAAACCTCCCATGTAGCCCAGGCATGAACCGGAGGATTAGTATCATCGAAATTCCATTCATAAGCCGGTAGCTGCCCGTTAGGATGCATATACCATTCTTTGGTCAGCATCATCAACTGTTGCTTGGCAAAATCAGTATCAACCAAGGCAATGCTTACACAGTGAAAAGCCAGGTCCCAGGAGGCATACCATGGAAATTCCCATTTGTCTGGCATGGAAATAACATCAGCATTGTTCACGTGCTTCCAGTTTAAATTACGCGAAGTACTGTGTCCGGGAGGAGGTGCAGGTTCTGCAGGATCTCCTTTGAGCCATTTATTGACGTTATAATCGTAAAATTGTTTGTTCCAGAGCAGCCCGGCATAAGCTTGTCGTTGAATCAGTTTTTCATCAGCTGAAAGGATTTTTTTCTGGAGAGACCGGTAAAACTCGTCAGTTTCATTGATGCGCTGTTCGAAAATCTCCTGAAAATCTTCAAAAGGCTTTGCATTTGAGCCTCTGCAAAGCCGCAGTTGTATCGTTGCAGATCCGCCAGCTCCAATTTCAAACTTATAGCAGGCTGCTGCCTTTGTACCTTCGTTCTGCGGATTTACACAATCTTTTTGTCCATTAACGATGTATTCGTTGAAGGCGTCCTTATAGTATTTCTTTTCGTCATCGAAATCATACAATCTGACCGTATTGTTCTCATTTTCTGTAAACAACCATTCAGCGGTACTTTCTGTATAGAGCATATAACTGCCCAGGGTTTCCTCCTGAACCTGTAATGCAGAATCATTTACTTTAGAAATTGAGGCCTGTTTATCGTGGTAACCCCATGACCAGCGGTTTCTGAACCAAAGGGTCGGAAGAATGGACATGGGCGCAGGAAGCAGGCCTCTGTTGTGTGCAGTGATCCTGATCAATACATCCTCTTCTGAAGATTTAGCGTACTCAATAAAAATATCGAAATAATCATTGTTATCGAAAACACCAGTATCTATTAATTCATACTCAGCGTCAAGTTTGGTTCTGCGGGCATTCTCTGCCAGCAGTTCTTCATAAGGAAAAGCCTGCTGCGGATATTTATACAGCATCTTCATGTACGAATGCGTAGGAGAGGAATCCAAATAGTAAAAAAGTTCCTTCACATCTTCCCCATGATTGCCCTGGGTATTGGTTAATCCAAAGAATATCTCTTTCAGGATTTTATCCTTACCGTTCCAGAAGGCAGGGGCAAAGCACAAAAACTGTTTGTTGTCCGAAATTCCCCCAATGCCTTCTTCTCCCCAACGCCAGGCTTTGCTTCTGGCCATATCGAAAGTTGTAGATTGCCAGGCTTCGCCATCTTCGCTATAATCTTCCCTTACAGTGCCCCATTGTCGATTGGATACATACGGTCCCCATTTTTTCCAGTCCGGCTGGGTTAAACGTTTTGCTTCCTCCTTCATTGATAGATTAGATTGATGGCTTAAAGGTAAAAAATACTGGATCAAAGTAAAGGAATTGTTATCCTGACAATTCTAAAAAAACAATTAACTTGCATGCTCATTAGGTCAAACATAAACCTCAGATATCCTAAATTCAATGAAACATAGTTTTTTTGCTTTACTCTTATTTTTATTTTTTGCTTCCACTACTCATGCACAGACCAGGCATTCCTTTAAGATTGCAGATGGTCACTTCATTTTAGATGGTAAGCCCGTTCAGATCCACAGCGGCGAAATGCATTATGCTCGTATTCCAAAACCTTACTGGCGTCATCGCCTAAAAATGATGAAAGCCATGGGTTTAAATGCAGTAGCCACCTATGTGTTTTGGAACTACCATGAAACTGCACCTGGTGTATGGGATTTTAAAACCGGGAACCGTGACGTTGCTGAATACATTAAAATTGCACAGGAGGAAGGACTTTTTGTTATCCTTCGTCCTGGACCATATGTATGCGCAGAATGGGAGTTTGGAGGTTATCCCTGGTTTTTAGAAAAGACACGAGGAATGGTAATCAGGGGAAATAATCCGCAATACCTGGCAGCTACAAAAGCTTATTTTACTGCGCTTTATGGACAGCTAAAGAATCTTTTGGTTACCAACGGTGGTCCTATAGTGATGGTACAGGGTGAAAATGAATTTGGTTCTTATGTAGCGCAGCGCAAGGATATCTCTTTGGAGGATCATAAAAAATACAGCGCAGCCGTATTTCAGCAGCTAAAAGATGTTGGATTTAATGTGCCTTTTTTTACTTCAGATGGCAGCTGGTTGTTTGAAGGCGGTGCTTTACCAGGTGCGCTTCCAATGGCGAACGGAGAAGATGATGTAGCTAAATTAAAAGAAGTTGTGAACAAATACCATGATGGTAAAGGCCCTTATATGGTGGCGGAATTTTATCCTGGATGGCTGGACCATTGGGCAGAGCCTTTTCCAAAGGTGAAAACTGAAAATGTGGTAAAACAAACCCAGAAATACCTGGATGGAGAGGTGTCGTTTAACTATTACATGGTTCATGGAGGTACTAATTTTGGCTTTACCTCTGGTGCAAATTATGACAATAAGCACGATATTCAACCCGATCTGACCAGTTATGACTACGATGCTCCAATTAGCGAGGCCGGCTGGGCAACAGATAAATATAATGCGTTAAGGGCATTGCTGAAAAAGCCTGAAACACCTGCAGTTCCTGCTAAGATCCCTGTTATTTCGATTCCTGAGATCCACTTAAGCAAAGCTACAGACCTGGAGGATTTTAAAGATAAGATCAGCCCGGTGAATAACGATACACCTCTAACCTTTGAAGAGTTAAACCAGGGACACGGTTATGTTTGGTATAGCAGAAAGTTTAATCAGCCTATTAGCGGTAAACTGGAATTGGCCGGACTCAAAGATTATGCACTGGTCTACGTAAATGGCGTTAAAGTAGCAGAACTGAACAGTTATTATAAAAAATATGATTGTGATATCGAGATTCCATTTAATGCAACATTAGATATCATAGTAGAGAATATGGGCAGGATCAACTATGGTGCTAAGATCATTAACAGTACAAAAGGTATTATTTCTCCAGTTGTGATCAACGGACAAAATATTACAGGTAACTGGGATATGTATAAATTACCTATGGACGTTGCACCAGACCTGGTTAAATTTAAAAATAGTGCTTCCGCAGGTAAACCTGCCATTTACCAGGGAACTTTTGACCTCAATAAAACAGGAGATACTTTTCTTGATATGCGGGAGTGGGGCAAAGGAATTGTGTTTGTGAACGGTATTAATCTTGGCAGATACTGGAGTGTTGGGCCACAGCAAACTTTATATTTACCAGGATGCTGGCTCAAACAGGGAAAAAATGAAGTCGTGATCTTTGAACAGAAAAATGATGTTATGCATACTGTTTTAAAATCTACTGAAACACCCATTCTGGAAGAGTTAAAGCCAGACAATGGTTTGCCTAAATAAAGAAAAACCATTTAAAATAAGAAAGGCCTGCTAATCCGGGCAGGCCTTTCTTATTTTAAATGTACACAGGATTAATAATAAATATATCTGGTACCTGTTACCTTAATTTCCCTGCGGCCGGGCGTAAAGCCGTCCATTCTTGGGATCTCTTTGAAAGGGTAGGTAAAGTTTGCTGAACTCGACGCAGGTTCAGGCTTTTCGTCATCATCGCAATGGTCATAGGTGGTAGAAAGTTGTACTGTTTTCGTCGAGAAATTGATATCACACTCGTGATCCGGACCGCAGTTCATCGAATCATTATAGGTGGAACCAATCAGGAACCAGTCTCCGTTCTGATACCGAAAAATATTCTGCCATATACTAAAATGCTTGGCATTGTGATTAAAAGTCTGTTTAATCCTTAAAGTGTTGTTTCTGATCTCCATTTCTAAGGGAACGCCTTCATTTGCAAAGAAACCACAGTCTTCACTATTCCAAAGGACAGAAGAATTCACCTTCCATAGTTTGAGTTTCCCCCGTATGTTTTTGCAGATGTATAAAATCCTATGATAACCCGAATCTTTGGCTTTATGCGTGGTATTGTAAGCATACACCACTTCCTCTGTGCCGTCTTTGTCCAGATCTCCATGAGCTTCTGCGACCTGGGTATAACCCTTTGCGGGACGAAAGTCCGGTAACTCTTGTGTATCGCTCTTAAAACCCTGCAGAGTTAAAGAAAAAGAGCATACAAGTGTAATAAATAGATATTTTTCTGTTTTTAAAATCGTACTCATACTAAGACACAGAGTTAGTTTGGATTAGTCCTGTTGACAACCGCAATAGCCATTCCATCATGTTCCTTTACACCAACTGTTTGTATAATGGTGGCCGTTACATTCTTGTTGGACTGGAGTAATTTGTTGAAGCGCTGAACGCCTTTCACTTTTTCGTCACTGGTGTTTTCATCTAATATCTTTCCTTCACGGATCACATTATCGCAGATAATGACAGTTCCAGGTCTGGAGAGACTTAATGCGTATTCAAAATATTCTGCATAGGGTGGTTTATCCGCATCTATAAAAATAAGATCGAATGGGCCTTCTCCGTTTTCAATTAATTGCGGTAAAATCTCCATTGCCTTTCCAACACGGAAATCTACTTTATCGGATAGTCCAGCTTTTTCAATGTTTTTCTTCGCCAGATCTGAATGACGTTGTTCAACTTCCAAGGTGATTAATTTTCCATCAGCAGGCAGGGCCCTGGCCAACCAAATGGTACTATAGCCAGCCAATGTACCCAATTCTAATATTTTCTTCGCGTTGGACAGAACAGCCATCACCTGTAAAAATTTCCCAAGATTTGCCGTTACGCTGATTTGCGGAAATCCTTCCTCATCAAGGGATTTGATCGTGTCTTTTAGGACCTGGTCTTCTGGGGCAAGTAAGTTACTGATGTACTGGTCAACTTTTCCAAATATCTGTTCGTTCATTTTCTTAGGCTTAATATTTATCCCAATAAAGTTATAAATAAATAGAATTGTTTTGATGGTAACGTCTATGTTGCGTTTCAAGCCGGGGCATGCTTTCCAGATTCAGTCTTTTTGGATATTATTTTTAACTTTGTGAAAAATCACAGAGAAAAGCAATGTAGGATTCCCTTCTTTCAGATAAAATATATAGTCCCTCTGGTCAACGACGGAGGATAACAATTATTTACACTTAAAAGAAGGAAATGCTCAATCTTCATAATATTACCTATACACATCCTGATGGGGATGTTTTATTTTCTGATTTAAATTTTATTGTCAATAAACAAGACAAGGTTGCTTTAATTGGCAGCAATAGCGCTGGAAAATCCACTCTTTTGAATATTCTTGCCAGAGAACTGGAGCCTTCATCTGGTTTAGTAAAGGCAGAAGGACGAGTTTATCGTGTACCACAGCTTTTCGGTCAGTTTAACGATTTAAGCATTGCCCAGGTATTGCAGGTACAGGATAAATTGCACGCATTTAAAGAAATCCTTGACGGTCGGGCAACAGAAGAGCATATGGCTTTGCTGGACGACGATTGGGGTATAGAAGACCGCTGCAAACAGGCACTTGCCCACTGGAATCTTGAAAATCTGGACCTCAGCCAAAAAATGGCTGCGCTCAGTGGTGGTCAAAAAGCGAGGATATTTCTTGCTGGAATTGATATATGTGAACCTGAAATTGTTCTTTTGGATGAACCAAGTAATCATTTGGACCTGGCCAGCAGAACTATGCTGTACGACTATATTACGCTGGCAAGGCAGACCCTAATTGTAGTTAGCCACGACAGGATCTTGTTAAACCTTTTAAACAAGATGTATGAATTGAGTCATTCCGGTGTGCGGATGTATGGCGGAAATTACGATTTCTACACAGCCCAGAAAAAGATAGAGAATGAAGCGCTTGCTCATGATCTGCACAGCAAAGAAAAAGCCCTTAGAAAAGCCAAAGAAACAGAACGTGCTTCTCTGGAACGGCAGCAAAAACTGGACGCACGCGGAAAAAAGAAACAGGAAAAGGCCGGTATGCCTAAAATCCTGTTAAATACATTTAAAAATAAGGCGGAGAAAAGTACTTCACAGATGAAAGAAATCCACGCTGAAAAAACTGGTTTGATTTCGAAGGAGATTGTTCAGCTCCGGGAAGCATTACCTGATGCTGGCCGAATGAAAATAGATCTAGACCATTCTGCCCTTCATAAAGGGAAAGTACTGGTGGATGCGAAATCTGTTAATATTACCTACGATGGAAACCCGCTCTGGAAGCAGGCATTGAACTTTCAGATGGTTAGTGGAGACAGGATTGCGCTCAAAGGGGCCAACGGATCGGGTAAAACAAGTCTCATAAAAATGATCCTTGGTGATCTTCAACCTCAGACTGGGGTGATTAACAGAGTAGTGGCCAGAACGGTTTGCATCGATCAGGAGTATTCACTTATTGATGCGAACCTCAGCGTTTACGAACAGGCACAATGGTATAATTCCGGTATACTTCAGGAGCATGAAGTGAAAATTCGTTTAAGCCGGTTCTTGTTCTCCAGGGACGATTGGGATAAAAGATGTGGTACATTAAGCGGCGGAGAGAAGATGCGCCTGATGCTTTGCATATTGGTATTAAACCATAAGGCACCTGATATGGTTATACTAGACGAACCAACCAACAACCTGGATATCCAAAACATGGAAATGCTGACAGAGGCAATCAATGAATACCAGGGAACGCTTCTGGTTGTATCACATGATGAATATTTTCTGAAACAGATAAATGTAGAAAAATCAATTACACAGAGTTAATAATTTGTTATAACTGCGTTGGTTTCAGAGATCATAATGTCGCAATTGACTAGTGCTGTTTTCCTATTTTAATAAAAATGTATTTTATACACCCAATTAGTCTTTTTTTTAAAATAAAATTTAGAAGTTCGCCTTTTTAATAAATAGAAATGAGCAAGAAAAAAGGATTTACGACCACTACTCTTCATTCAGACCGTCTTTTAAAACCGGAATTCGGAGCGATACACCAACCCGTTCATAATGCAGTAACCTGGGGATACGATGACGTACAAGGTCTGGTTAATGTTTTTCAAAATAAGACCAAGGGCTATGCCTATTCCCGTCAAGGCAATCCTACCACTACCGCTCTTGAGCATAAGGTGTCGCAGATGGAACAAGGGATTGCGACGGTGTCTTTTTCTACTGGAATGGCCGCCATTTCTTCTACTATTCTGGCTTTAATGAAAGCTTCAGACCATATTATAGCAAGTTCCTATCTTTTTGGTAATACAAGGAGTGTAATGCAAACTTATATAGATCTTGGCCTTCAGATTTCTTTTGTAGACACAACAGATATTGAGCAGGTAAGGAACGCTTATACGGAAAATACCAAAATGGTATTTGTAGAAACAATTGCAAATCCGGCAACACAAGTTTCCGACCTGGCCGCTATTGGTGACTTCTGTGCAGAAAAGAAACTCATTTATATGGTAGATAATACGATGACATCTCCTTATTTGTTTCGCCCGGCAGAGGTAAAGGCAAGTTTGGTGATCAATTCACTGACCAAATATATCGGTGGACATGGAAATGCACTGGGTGGTAGTGTAACAGATACCGGCTTGTTTGACTGGCTTGGTTTTCCAAACATTGCGCCAATTATACGCGAGCAGATTCGTCCTGAAATGCAGGGGATTACACAGATCAGGAAAAGAGGTTTGCGGGACGGGGGAGGAACACTTTCTCCGGAGGCCGCTCATAGTATATCTGTTGGCTCAGAAACGCTCGCTTTAAGATTGGAAAGGGCTTGTAACAATGCTGCGGTCCTGGCAGAATTTCTAAACAATCATCCTATGGTGAGCCAGGTATATTATCCTGGACTGAAAAACCATCCGGAGCATGACCGTGCTTCAGCTTTGTTTCATCGCTATGGCGGATTAATGAGTTTTACACTTGCCGACGGCATCGACTGCCTGTCTTTCCTGAATGAGTTGAAACTGGTGATTAAGTCCAGCAATCTGGGAGATACACGTACGCTGGCGATTCCAGTGGCACATACTATATTCTTCGAATTAGGTAAAGAAAGAAGAGATGAAATGGGTATACCAGATTCCATGATCCGACTTTCTGTGGGTATTGAGGATATTGAAGACCTTCTGGAAGACTTTGGCAATGCCTTTGCTTCTTTCGAGTAACCTTCAAAAAACAATATTTGGATCAGGGAAGCATGCTTAATGCTTCCCTGATTTAGTTTGGGACTATTTTTATTTCTGACCTGACATCATCACATAAGAATTTTTTACCCATTCTCCATTTTCATTGATGATTTCATCAGTTATTTTTTTTGCTGTAATATTTGTAAAACCAGTTCTCTGAAATATTTTTTGCACTTCTTTAACATCATAGAAGGTAAAATCGAGCTGAGTCCATGGAAGATTTTCTCCAAAGTCTTTTTCCGTAAAGCTGAGGGTGAACTTGCCACCGGGTTTTAAAACACGCTTTATTTCCATAAAATAGGGTATCGGGTTTTTCCAGAAGTAAAGCGTATTTTCTGTAAAACAGTGGTCAAAGAAATCATTTTTAAAATCAAGTATTCCATCTCGTTTGGCTTTGAGAAATCGTGCATTGCCTTGTTTTACTTTCAAATTATTGGCTAATATTGCCTTTTTTACCATGTCTTCTGATGTATCAGTGCCATAATAATGAATTCCTTCAACCCGCTCAAAAAGAAAAGGAAGGTGTTTACCCTCACCAAAGCTGATTTCTAATAGTTGAAGATCTGCTGTTTGCTCTAGTGTATCTATAATCTGGAAAATTAAAGCATTATTGTCTTGCGAATGTTCTTGTTTGGCTGCTTCTTCAAAATCTTTCTGCTCATTCATTTTTTTGGTATTGGATCTTGCTCCCCGGTAATTATTTAGGAGTTCGGGCAAAAATGAGGGGATTGCCTGTCATAGTTTTTACACAAAACGGATTTTCTTTTATATAAAACAGATTTTTTTAGTCGATGTAATGTTGTTCCATTTTTTTTTATCATAATTGCCGCAATGGGAATCAATATTGGTAAGGATTACGGAACCTGGAAAGAGGTAGGGGGTCGGTTTGAGCAGTTTCCAATGAAGGAGCCGTTGGTAACCGAGAGAAGAGATAAATGCAGTTTTTCTTTTAGTGATGCCGAATTGGTACAGATCACAACTCCCGATATTTATATTGTATATGGTGACATTTTGTTTAAACAGCACCTGTTGTATTTTCGCCCAACTTATGATGTGCCGGATATGGTAAAACTACGCTTTACCTTGTCAGGAAATGGAACGATATATAATTATGTAAATAACAAGAATTACTTTTTTAATTCCAACCGCCAAAATATTATCTATATGCCCGAACTCGACGGTACAGGTGAATATGATACTGGGTGCAATTACCGTTTTTTTGAGGTTCATTTTGCTAAAGAAAAATTTCTGCAACTTTCCGAGCATTCCTGCAGATCACTCCAGATTTTAGCCGATCATTTGGATAGGGGGCATTATGCACAAATAGCAGAGCAAAACCTTCCGATCTCGCTGGCCATGCACGACTGTATACGCAGTATTCTTAATTGTAAATATACAGATGGATTAAAACTGATGTTTCTGGAGTCCAAATGTACAGAACTGCTTGTTCTTCAGGCCGAGGCCTTTGAAGCAGCGCTAACGAAAAAACAAAGTTTACCTTTACAGTCTGCATATGATAAAGAATGCATTTATAATGCCAGGGACTTTTTGATTCAGAATATTCAGCAACCACCTTCGGTTGCACAGCTTGCAAAAATTTGTGGTATTAATGAGTTTAAACTTAGGCAAGGCTTTAAGGGACTGTTTGACAATAGCATATTTGGATACTTAACCGACTACAAGCTAAATTATGCGAGGGAACTGCTGCTGGAAGGCAAATCTATAAAGTTTGTTGCATTCGAACTTGGTTATTCTTCTGTTCATCACTACCAAGCTCTGGATCGCTGACGCCAGCTATGAAAAAGCGAAAAAGGCTTTTCAAAGCTCATTGGATAACCTGCAGCTGGATTACCTGGACCTATACCTTATCCATCAGCCCTATG
>NZ_JAELTV010000349.1 GCF_016429005.1 Pedobacter sp. ASV19 | reverse complement strand
ATCCATAACTGGGGACTGGCATTTTCACAGCTTTATATTAAATTTGGTGACAGAATTCTTCAGGAGAATAGAGGCTTCTGAGAGGCGTTAATTTTGAAACTGACACAGTTCACGTTACACTCCCAAATCTGCGCCTGGATGGCAGTCCTTTACCAGGAGCTGAACATCCAATGCATCTTTCAATGAAAACAGGAAAGCCTGTTTATGATTTTGAGATTGGTATCCGGCCTCCTGATAGAGAGACCTTTTATATCTCCATTAATGCCGCCCCCATTCATGATGAGGAAGGAAATATTACGGGTAGTATCGGCACTTTTATGGACGTAACGCATCGACGAATGGCTATTCGGCAGAAGGATGATTTCATTAGTGTAGCCAGTCATGAACTTAAAACCCCTATCACCAGTCTTAAGGCTTCTCTTCAATTGCTTAACCGTTTAAAAGATAAAAATAAAATTTCCAGTAGTATGGTTCCTCTGCTCATTCAGCAGGCTAATAAGAGTAGGGATAAGGTGACGGCCTTAATTAATGACCTTTTGAATGCAGGAAAATACACAGAAGGGCAACTTCACCTGAACAAGACCCGCTTCAGTTTAGTGAAAATGATTAGAGAAAGCTTGCAGCATCTTCATGCTTCAGATGGCTATAAAATAAATGTAAGCGGTGATGAAGATATCCTTGTTTTTGCAGATGCCGACAGGATTGAGCAAGTTGTCGTAAATTTTGTAAACAACGCGGTTAAATACGCTCCTGAGTCCAAATTCATCTCTGTATTGATATCAGGAACGGACAAGGGATCCAGACTAGAGGTTAAAGATGGGGGAAACGGAATTGCCGAAGAGAAACTCCCTTATATCTTTGAAAGATATTACCGGGTAGATGAAAGCGGTAGCCAGTATTCCGGTCTGGGCCTTGGCCTGTATATTTCTGCAGGAATTATTAAGAAACACGGTGGAAAAATCGGTGTGGAGAGCGAATTGGGAAAGGGAAGTACATTCTGGTTTAGTATTCCTGCAGAGCAATTGTGAAAATTTATAAATAAATGACAATGAAGTGGTGATATATGTTGAAACAATAATTATATTTGCTTCCGAGAGCGTTAATTTAAGGGGGTAAACCGAAAGGCTTATCTCCTTTTCTTTTTTTAACCGCGGCTCACTTCATTGGATTATTTCTTCGTCAAATCCCTAAATTGTATAGATTTGGCAAAAATTAAATCCTTTTCAAGATGATCTACCTCCTGGGTATTCCTGTCGTCCTCACACTTTTGTTGTTTTATATCAGATTTAAGCGCCGGCAGGAAATGCGAAAACGGGCAGAAGATGTAATCACCAAATGGTCTCAACCCTCAGAGCATGTTGTAGATTTCAACCAGCTCAAAGCCTATAATGCTTACTTTTCACAGGAAAGCGGAGATCATTTATCCGATGCAATTGCTGCAGACATAGATCTGGAACATTTATTTGCTTATATAGACAGGACCAACAGTAAACCCGGACAACAGTACCTGTACCAGAAATTAAGATCCGGAAAGAAAGACCCTGAAGCTTTGAAACAACTTGATCTTCTGGCGGAGCAATTTGCTGCAGATGAACATCTCAGGATCAGTACAGAAATTGAACTGTCTGCACTGGGTAGTAAGAATGCCTACTATATACATGAATTGTTTACCACAAGTTATCAAGCTTTGTACAGCGGATGGCTCAGTCTGTATATCCGCTTTGCTGCGCTGCTGTGGATTGCTTCGGTTGTATTAACCGTTGTTTTAAAGAACCAGGTGTTTTTTCTGTTGAGTCTGGGGCTTACAATTTTTAATTTCTATCTGCATTACGGTAATAAAAAAAAGATATCAAGTTATGTTCATTCGCTGCCGCAATTGTATAAGCTGATGAGGGCGGCAGAGCGTATGCTGAAACTGGTTGTACATCCGGATGCTCGGCCCGTAAAGGAAAGCCTGAAGGAACTTGCACCGCTTCAGCGCTCCCTGAGTATGGTCAATTTTCAGGATAAAACAAGCGGAGATCCTACGGATCTTAGTGCCAGTGCACTTGAATTGATCAAAACCTTTTTGCTGGTAGAACCGGCGATGTTCCTCAAATCGGTGAACCGGATCAATCAACAAAGGAACAACATAGAAATATTGTTCAGTTTTATAGGTCAAACAGATATGGCTGTTTCGGTGCTGTCTTTAAGAACAGGCCTGCCTTATTATTGCAAACCTGATTTCGGCGGGATAAAAGAAGAACTTAAGGTGACTGATCTGTACCATCCGTTGGTGGAAAATTGTGTTGCCAATTCTATTGAGGTGAAGGCGGAACAGGGGGTATTGATCACGGGGTCCAATATGTCAGGAAAAACAACGTTTATCCGGTCATTGGTCATCAATGCGCTCCTGTCGCAGACTTTATATACTTCCTGTTCCAATTGTTATTCGGCGCCTTTTATGAACCTGTTTACCAGCATACGGATGAGTGATGACCTGGAAGAACACAAGAGTTATTTTCAGGCGGAGGCCTTGTCTATCCTGGATATTGTGAATAAAACTATGGGACAGAAGGAGAGCAGTCTGATTCTGATTGACGAGATTTTTAGAGGTACAAACACCATTGAACGTGTTGCTGCTGCTAAAGCCATTCTGTCTTATCTCACAGCTCATAAGAATTTTACTTTCGTTTCTACACATGATCTGGAGCTGGCAGAGCTGTTGGGTAAGGAATATGCGGTATATTCATTTGAAGAACTGGTATCTGAAACCCGGTTAGTTTTTGATTATAAGATCAAACCAGGGATACTGAAAAATAAAAACGGACTGGCTATTTTATCTTCAATGGGCTATCCACAGTCTATTATTGAAGATGCGACAGCCATCAGCACGGTTTTGCGAAAAAAATATGATCTTTAGCCTAAAGGTTCAGAACTTTTTCAAATACAATTGCGTTATTTTTGATTATGTAGTAATTTAGGCGGATATGCACGAATATAAGGAACAACTTTTTCAGAACCTTAAAAGACATCTAAAGGGTTCAGGATGGACATTGGTTAAACTATTTGAAGGTAGAGGAGAGATCCGGATCATTCTTCCAGGTAACCAGGATGTGAAAACTGAATTTGAAAAGATTTACAGTATTCTGGATCAGTTGCCTGATATAGATCTTGAACCCGAGCAGGTTATCATTGGTTATTGCAATAAAGATGCGATCAATTATCACTGTACGATTATCAATCCTGATCAGGAGTTATTGATAAAAAGTATGTATTTAAACGGGTAGTTTTTTACTTCGGATTTCATAGGATGTATCGTAGAATATAAAGAAGTGAATTTCGTGGAAAATTCTGTACAGCTGCTGCAAGACTAACGATATCAGGTCCGCTGAAGGAGCGGACAGATCTCAGAGGTCTTTCTTCAGTGTACGAGAATTTTCCTTAGCAAATTGCAGAGGAGGGTGGCGACCAGGCATGGCGCAGAAAAAGGAGGTATAGCTTGCAGAATAAATCAAATTCTGTACTGATTTTTAAGTCTAAATAACTACAATTGTGCTGCAAATTTAAACTTCGGCATTAATGAGCATTTTAGATACCCTACTCGTTTTATCCCTAATTGTAATGGTTATATTATTTGTCTTAAAGGGCAAAAATCAGGCTAGAACTCAACAAGCTGCTGCGGAAGATGAAATGAGTATTGACAAAAAGGAGGTGATTGCTGGAAAAGTACTTACTGCAGAAGAGCAGTCTGCCCTTGCGCCTGATACCGTACTTGCTATTTTAAAAGAGGGGAACCGGGAATTTGTAGAAGGGGCCTTAACCGTGAGAAACAATTCTGAAAGAATTCGTCACGCCTCTTTGGGTCAGTATCCACTTGCCGTTGTGTTGTCCTGTCTGGATTCCAGAGTTCCGGTAGAGGATGTTTTTCATCGGGGCATCGGTGATATTTTTGTCGCCAGGGTTGCGGGAAATATCGTCAATGAGGATATCCTTGGGAGTTTGGAGTATGCCTGCAAAGTTTCAGGCTCCAAGGTGATTCTTGTTCTTGGACACGAGCACTGTGGTGCTATTAAATCTGCTATTGACGATGTCAAGTTGGGGAATATCACTCCATTACTTGCTAAAATACGGCCTGCGGTGCTATCTAGTGATGATTTTGTAGGTGAAAAGACATCTGCCAATACGAAATATATGCACCATGTCTGCGAAGAGAATGTAAAACTCAGTGTGCGCAATATAAGAGAGCATAGCCCGATTCTGAAAGAAATGGAGGAAGAAGGAAAAATCCTTATTGTCGGTGCTGTATACGATATGGGGACAGGCAAAGTAAATTTTTCCGTGTAATTGCCTTTAAAGATTCTATCTTTAACAACAGGATGTCTATTCATAACAAAGACGATCGGAAAATAACCAGATATGCTGAATAAAATTGGGATGGCTGCAGTGTTCAGGACTGCTGTTCTTGCTGCTTTATTTTTAATTTGTATTTCTTGCTTTGGTCAATCTGAAAGAGATCCGGTCAAGCAGAAAATTGCCTTACTGAATCAGAAAGCAAAACGTCTGAACCAGGACTCTACCAATCAGGCCATCGCCTATGCCTATCAAGCCTACCTGCTGGCTTACGAAAATAAATTAAAGGAGCAGGAAGCGGATGCTATGGTGATCCTCGCTGAAGGTTATTTGTACAACGATATTTATGATCTGGCACTTGAATATGCTTTTAAGGCGCTGGAAATCTACAGAGTAAAAGGAACCCAGGAGCAGATCGGTGCCAACTATACTTTATTGGGCTGGATTTATTACGATGTGGAAAATGCAGAGCTTGCACTGAAGTACCATACCATGGCCTATGAGCTGTACAAGAAAACACATAATGAAAATAAAGCTTCGGTTTCTTTAAATGGAATTGGCTTGAGTTACCAGTTGAAAAATGAATTTAAGAAGGCGGCAGTTTACTTTAAACAGGTACTGGCAGAGGCAGAACGTCTTCATAAAAAAGTACTCTACCAATCAGGCCATCGCCTATGCCTATCAAGCCTACCTGCTGGCTTACGAAAATAAATTAAAGGAGCAGGAAGCGGATGCTATGGTGATCCTCGCTGAAGGTTATTTGTACAACGATATTTA
>NZ_JAELTV010000348.1 GCF_016429005.1 Pedobacter sp. ASV19 | reverse complement strand
CCCCCCCCCCCCCCCCCCCCCCCCCCCCCCCCCCCCCCCCCCCCCCCCCCTTTTTAGATGTGTATAAGAGACAGGTGTGTGGAAAAACCAGTTCCAATATTTAGACCATAAATTTCAGAAAAAGCATCTGCTAAGAACAGGATACTGAGCTGGATAAAAATACATTTTAATACGCTCAGCCCATCAAGAGAGGAGGTATGACGAATAACAACCCGATAACTTTTAGATAAAAATAATGCTGCCCCACCAGCAATAAAAAATTCAACAATCTGGTAAAAGCTAAGTTCTATCGCAAAAAGTCCGGTTGCTCTTTGAAAAAGCACAACCAATGCAACTGCAATAAGAAATATAAACGCATCTATGCCGAAGATGAGCCATGATGGCTGAAAATCAAGTTTAACAATATAATTTTTTAACCTATCGAGCATACAAACAAATGTATTCCTTTAGGTATTCAACTTAAATTTAAAGATACTACAGGCGATATTTTGTAAATTAAGTGCAGTTTTTGTGATTTATAATTAACTTATTTTTAAATAAAAAACCAATTATGACACACAATAAGCAACAAGGTTAAATTTAAAATCAATACAGAAAGAAGAAACTACATTAAGAATTAGAAATTAATCTTGGCACTCAAAATCTAAACAACTCATTTACAAAATGTAACAAAATTGGAGTTTTAAGGCAAATAAAAAAGTCAAATGACTTAACAATATTTACATATTTCAAAATTTTAATCCAATTTTAACACGATTAATATCCTTTTAATTAATAATAACACTACATTGCATAACATTTTTATTACAAACACTTGTTTCCTGTTGCCTTAACAATTCATGTCACCTGAATCAACCTTTCAAACCATCAATGATCCTGTAGCAATTAAACAATTGATTGCAGCCTTGTCTTCCTTCCATCCCCTCAGTGAAGGCCTCAAAAACAAAATCACCGCCAGAGTCCAAACCGTAAAGCTGGAGAAGGATGAGTTCTTAATGAAACAGGGTGAACATTGTTATTATTTCTACTTCCTGGTCAATGGCATATTGGTAGCCACAACCAACAGAAACCATAAAGAACTGACCACTTTTATTGTAACCGATGGCAATTTCGTCACCTCAGTAACAGGAATGTATGGCTATGTACCTTCCGAGGACACCGTGCATGCCGTAGAAGATGCTTTACTTTTAGCCCTGCACGCTGATGATATGCAGGAGATATATGACCGCTTCCCGGAGTCGAATATCGTCATGCGTAAAATCTTTGAAAATTATTTTCAAGGTGCTCACGAGCGTTCTAATATGATCCGTCTAAATACGGCAAAAGAAAAATATCTATATCTCCAATCCTATATGCCAGATCATATTCACAGGATTCCCCTGGCACATAAGGCAAGCTACCTGGACATCAGACCCGAAACATTGATCAGGATTAAAAAAGAATTACAATCAGAACAAGATCAATCACAATGGGAAAACACCCACTCCAAATTAAACGCTCATATTGAAGAGCACCTGAGCTTTCGTCAAAAAAACCTTACCCTCGCACAATTAGCTAAAGAATCAAATATTCCTATTGCTCAACTTAACTTTCTTTTAAAGAATAATTACAACAAAAGCTTTACAAAATACGTTAATAGTTTGAGAGTTAATTACGTAAAAGAAAAATTAGCCAAAGAAGATGAATGGAAACACCTCACCATCGAAGCTGTTGGTATAGACGCAGGATTCAAATCCAGAAGTGTGTTCTTTTCGGAATTTAAGAAACAAACGGGAATTACTCCCGGCGAGTTTGTTAGAACTGCGGGAAAGAGTCCAGAATTTGAATTTGAGACTACATAATATCGTAATAGATTAGTTACAGTAGAAATAAGGTGATAAATTTACACTGAAATGGAAAATATATTAAATAAGAATATAAAAATGGACTGGATCAACAAGGAACGCACATATAGGGAATGTCCAAAATGCCGTCAGGGAGAACTGGATACCAGAGTTCCAAGAGGGCCGCTATTTAAGCATTTTCTCTTTTGGATGCCTTATAAAAGATATAGGTGCAGCAATTGCCAGGCAAAGATTCATATACTCGATAAGAAATAAAAGAAAAGCCGTTTGGATATCCAAACGGCTTTTCTTTTATTTCTTGTGGATGATTTATTCAACCGTAACCGATTTGGCCAGATTCCTTGGCTGATCGACATTACAGCCTCTCAAAACAGCAATATGATAAGACAACAACTGCAATGGTATAGTTGCCAGCAGTGGTAAAAATGCCTCACTCGCATCCGGAATCTCAATACAGTAATCAGCCATCTTCTTAACTTCAGTATCACCTTCAGTAACAATAGCAATGACCTGCCCTTTTCTGGCTTTTACTTCCTGTATATTACTGATCACCTTTTCGTAAGAAGAGTTCTTGGTTGCAATCACTACAACAGGCATTTCCTCATCAATTAAGGCAATCGGACCATGTTTCATTTCAGCAGCCGGGTATCCTTCTGCATGGATATAGGAGATTTCTTTTAATTTTAAAGCACCTTCCAGGGCAACCGGAAAGCCACTTCCTCTTCCAAGAAAAAGGCAATTTCTGGAATCTTTAAACTTTTCTGCGATTTCCCTAATCAGCGCATCAGACTGCAAAGCCAATTCAATTTTTTCAGGAATATTCTCCAGTTCTGTTAAAAGTTCAACCATTTTAGAATTGGTTACAGTTCCTCTTTGCTGTGCCAGATTAAAGGCAATTAAAGTTAATACCGTTACCTGAGCGGTAAATGCTTTAGTACTGGCCACGCCAATCTCAGGACCTGCATGTGTATAAGCGCCCGCATGCGTAATTCTTGGAATAGAAGCACCAACCACATTACATACGCCAAAAATAGTTGCACCTTTTTCTTTGGCCATCTCAATAGCCGCCATCGTATCTGCAGTTTCACCAGATTGAGAAATGGCAATGATCACATCGCTTTCATGAATGATCGGGTTTCTGTATCTAAATTCCGAAGCATATTCCACTTCGACAGGAATACGTGCATATTCTTCAATTAAATACTCTGCAACCAGCCCCGCATGCCAAGATGTTCCACAAGCTACAATAATGATTCGCTTTACATTTTTAAGCTTATCAGCATATTCATTGATGCCACCCAGCTGAACTCTCCCCTCTGAAGGGTAAATACGGCCCCTCAGGCAATCCCTTACAGATCTTGGCTGCTCATAGATCTCTTTTAACATGAAATCGTCATAACCGCCTTTTTCCAGCATTTCCAGTTTCAGTTCCAGTTCCTGGATATATGGAGTCTGGATCACATTGTCCAGACGTTTAATCACCAGCTCGTCCCGCTTTAAAAGTGCAATTTCGTTATCATTCAGATAAATTACATTTTTGGTATATTCAACTATTGGTGTCGCATCGGAAGCAATAAAATATTCTCCCTCTCCAACCCCAATCACCATTGGGCTACCTTTTCTTGCTGCAATCAATTGATCAGGCTGCGCCTCATCCATCACCACAATAGCATAAGCACCATTTACTTTATGCAGTGCCAATCTTACTGCCTCCAAAAGGTCTACATTTTCAACTTTATAGATCTCTTCGATAAGGTGGATCAAGACTTCTGTATCGGTATCACTGTTAAACTCGTGACCTTTGCTTTGGAGCATTTCCTTAAGCGTAGCGTAGTTTTCTATAATACCATTATGGATAATGGTCAGATCACCTGCATTAGAGGTATGAGGGTGAGAGTTACGGTCGCAAGGCTCACCATGTGTTGCCCAGCGGGTATGACCAATACCGATGGTTCCTGTCAAATTTTTACCTTCGGCAAAATTTTCCAGTTCCACAACCTTTCCGGCCTTTTTGAAAATATTTAAACCCGCATCATTGATCAGTGCAATACCAGCACTGTCATATCCGCGGTATTCTAATCTTTTTAGTCCTTTAACTACAATTGGCCAAGCTTCTCTGTGACCGATGTATCCGACGATTCCACACATAAATTAATAGGTAAGATGTTTATGATTTTTATTGAGAAACATTGTCTAACTCCTCAAATTTGGAGTTCTTGCTTTTAAATTCAGGAACAATAGTTTTCATTTGCAAAACTACATTCCGGTTGTCATTAGTTCCCGCATGTGCAAGCAGGGTATAGATTTGGCTTTCGATTTCATTGAAAACATATTCCCTAACCCGACCAATCATTATTTTTTCATGATGTGTAGGCATGGTATTTTCATTGTCGTTCAACAACTCTTCGAATAACTTTTCTCCAGGTCTTAAACCAGAATAGGCAATTTTGATATCTTCATTCGGTACCAGTCCCGCAAGTCTGATCATTTTCTTGGCTAACTCTACAATCTTAACAGATTTACCCATATCAAAAACAAAGATTTCACCACCTTTTCCCATGCAACCTGCCTCTAAAACCAGACGGCAAGCCTCAGGAATGGTCATAAAATACCGGGTGATTTCCGGATGCGTTACGGTAACCGGTCCACCTTTTTCAATTTGTTGTTTAAATCTTGGGATGACAGAACCATTTGATCCGAGTACATTTCCAAAACGGGTAGTGATAAATTTAGTAATCGGCTTAACATGCAGGTCATTGATATAGCTCAATCCATTTTGGAAAATCACATCTGAACTGTTCAGAGAATTATTCAGTGACTGTACATAAATCTCTGCAATTCGTTTAGATGCCCCCATCACGTTAGTTGGGTTAACCGCTTTATCTGTGGAGATCATCACGAATTTTTGTATGCCATACTTTACAGAGAGATCCGCTATCGTTTTTGTTCCCAGAACATTCGTTTTAATCGCTTCTGCCGGATTATCCTCCATCATGGGTACATGCTTATAAGCTGCGGCATGATAAACATACTGCGGCTTAAAAAAGTTAAACATGAAATCCATTCGCTGTTTATCCTTTACATCTGTCTCTTATACACATCTGACGCTGCCGACGAACGTTAGCCGGTGTAGATGTCGGTGGTCGCGGTATCATTAAAAAAGGGGGGGGGGGGGGGGGGGGGGGGGGGGGGGGGGGGGGGGGGGGGGGGGGGGGGGGGGGGGGGGGGGGGGGGGGGGGGGGGGGGG
>NZ_JAELTV010000347.1 GCF_016429005.1 Pedobacter sp. ASV19 | reverse complement strand
CCGTTTTTTCAGATCAGCAAAGTCGATTTTCAGGGATTTATAATGTTCTTTTAAGGAGTGGGGTAGAATGGATACACCCGCTCCGCTTTCCACCAGTCTTAATATAGAATGTACATTGTTCGCCTCATGAGAGAGCTGCGGACTAAAACCTAGTCTATTGCAAATTTCAACCAACTTCTGATGATAGTCGGGTGCATAATCACGGTTGAAAAATATAAAAGGTTTTTCAGCAAGGTATTTTCCTAGGGCCTCAGTTGACGAAAACTGTGGGCTACTTGCTGGCAAGACTGCAATAAAGGAATCATAAAAAAGTGTATTCAGGGTAAGATGTCTTGATGCTATTGGTGCCCGCATAATTCCTATATCCAGTCTCCCTTCTTCCAGGGCGTGAATTTGCTTCTGGGTAGGAAGTTCATAAAGCTGTATGGAAAGGTAGGGAAAATGTACCCGCATCTCTTTTAATACTTCCATCAGCAGTGGATGGTAGGTAGAACTGATATAGCCTATCCTAAATTCTCCGTTCAGGTGATCGTGGATTTGCTTAACAGTATTTTTTGTTTCATTAATCCTGGTTAAAATCTCCTCTACTTCTTTTTTGAAATAGCGCCCGGCACTGGTCAGTGTAACGCGCTTATTGTTGCGGGTAAAGAGCTGGGCACCTAGTTCTTCTTCTAGTTCCCTGATCTGCCGGCTAAGTGGGGGCTGAGAAATGAACAGTTTTTCTGCCGCTTTTCTGAAATGAAGTTCTTCGGCAACCATTTTGAAGTAAAGCAAATGTCTGAGTTCCATTGATATCTATTAGGTATCGTTAATAGGAGAATTTGATATTTTTAAACTATCAATTATAAAGATAGTTTTGATTAAATTAAAATGAAAAGATATGAATCATCAAGACCGTAAGAAATCCTCTTTGGACGAGATCAGAGAACGCTTTGATAACGATGTAGAGCGGTTTTCCAATCTGGAGACTGGGCAACAGACCACAATAGATGCGCCCATTACCCTTGAACTCACCACGAGCGCTGCATTTTTTGTAAACCCAGAAGCTAAAGCTTTACTCGATATTGGCTGCGGAGCAGGAAACTATAGTCTTAAAATGCTGGAGAAAATTCCGGGTATGAATTGTACACTGGTTGATTTGAGCAGACCAATGCTGGACAAAGCAAAGGAAAGAGTTTCAGCAGCAACATCAGGTACTGTAGAAATCTTACAGCAGGATATACTCGTGGCGGAATTTCCTGCGGAGCATTTTGATATTATACTTGCAGCAGCAGTGTTGCACCACCTGCGCGAAGATGCGGACTGGGAGCGGGTTTTTTCAAAATTGTATCAATCACTTAAGCCAGGAGGAAGTTTTTGGATTTCAGACCTTATTGTACATGATGCAGTACATTTAAATCAATTGTTTACACAAAGATACGCTGCATATCTTGAAGGATTGGGTGGTCCGGAATACAGACAAAAGGTATTTGATTATATAGATAAAGAAGATACGCCCCGATCTATTAACTTCCAACTGGATTTAATGAAAAAAGTTGGTTTCAGAGATACAGAAGTTTTGCACAAAAACGGATGTTTTGCCGCGTTTGGAGGAATAAAATGATGTTAAAAAGAAAGGGATGCCGCATCCACGCACATCCCTTTTCTAACCAAATATAAACCTGTATGAACGGGTTTTACTTTAAGTTTCCGTAGTATTCTACGAATTTAGCTAATGCAGAAGAATAGCCCCATTCGTTATCATACCAGGAAACAACTTTTACAAAGTTATCATTTAAAGAGATACCAGCTTTTGCATCGAAGATAGAAGCATGGTCATCACCAATAAAATCAGAAGAAACAACTTCTTCATCTGTATAGCCAAGCACACCTTTTAACTCGCCTTCAGAAGCCGCTTTCATTGCAGCTTTGATTTGCTCGTAAGTAGCTGGTTTTTCTAAACGCGCAGTTAAATCTACTACAGAAACGTCTGCAACAGGTACACGGAACGACATACCGGTTAATTTTCCTTTTAATTCAGGAAGAACCATTCCTACAGCTTTAGCAGCACCAGTTGAAGAAGGGATGATGTTAGAGAAACCACCACGGCCACCTCTCCAGTCTTTTGCAGAAGGTCCATCAACTGTTTTTTGAGTTGCAGTTACAGCATGGATGGTGCTCATTAAACCTTCAACAATACCGAAATTGTCATTTAATACTTTAGCAATTGGTGCCAAGCAGTTTGTTGTACAAGATGCGTTTGAAACGATAGTTTGATCTGCTGTTAATTTATGGTGGTTAACACCCATTACATAAGTTGGAATGTCGCTATCCTTAGCAGGAGCAGAGAAAACTACTCTTTTAGCACCAGCAGCAATATGTTTTTCAGCGTCAGCACGTGTTAAGAATAAACCAGTAGACTCAATTACGGTTTCTACACCAACTTCATTCCATTTTAAGTTTGCAGGATCTCTCTCTGCTGTAATACGGATGGTTTTTCCGTTAACTACTAAATGTCCGTTTTCTACTTCAATAGTTCCGTCAAAACGTCCGTGAGTAGAATCATATTTTAACATATAAGCCATGTAATCCGGCTCAACAAGATCGTTGATGGCAACAATATCTAATCCTCTTTTTAATGCAGCTCTGAAAACCAGTCTGCCGATACGGCCAAAGCCGTTTATTCCAATTTTGCTCATATTATTTAATTTGAATAGTAGTTAAGTAAATTATATATTGGTTCTTTAGTAATGGTGGTAATTTCGATACCATGTCTTTTAGTAATGGCTCGTAACCTGTCCTGAAAATGTCCGGCAACGATACCTACAAAATGAATTTCTTTACCAGGGTGCTGTTTGATCACAGGCAACAGGTAAATGTTAACATAGCGCTCAAAGGCTTCATCTATACATTTCTGTATAAAACTATGATTTCTGTTGTCTACGAAAAAATCAAAAAAAGAACTTAGAAACTGCTGTGCAAGCGGTTTTTTATAAATTCTGTCCAGAACCTGTGCGCGGTCCAGATTGTATTTATTGTCCAGCTGGCTGGATAACTCTTCAGGAAGTTTCTCCGTCATAAAACTTTTTAGAAGCATTTTTCCTAAATAGTTTGAAGAGCCTTCATCTCCAAGAATAAATCCTAAACCAAAATTATTGGCTTCCAGATTTTTTCCGTCGAAATAAGCACAATTGGCGCCGCTACCCAAAATCCCTATAATCCCGCTATTGGTATAACAAGCAGATATGGCCGCGCCATACAAATCATCTTTAACTGAGATTTTACTATATTTAAAGAACATCGATAGTGTTTCCGTCAGCTCGTTGATCCTTTGTTCTGAAGTCGCTCCAGCGGCAAAAACATACATTTTCTTTATGCTTTCTGCATAATTGATCAACGTAGTTTTTTTGTTTAGCATTTGAAGAATAGACTTTTGATCATTAAAACAAGGGTTAATGCCGGGCATACTACATTCTGCGACGGTTTTTCCATCCTTAGCTATTTTCCAAAAAGCTGTTTTAGAACCACTGTATACTACCGCTACCATATGTTATATTGATAAAACCTTTGTCATCTCCAACAGATCACTTTCCAGTTTAAAAGTATGATTGCTTAAAGCATCATCTATGCTGGTTGTCTTAATGTCATTTCCACGTAAGCCAACCATTTGTCTGGTATTGCCCTTCAACATTTCATTAACAGCAGCAAATCCTAAACGACTGCCTAAAATCCTGTCAAAACTGCTTGGGCTACCGCCACGCTGCAGGTGTCCTAATATGGTTACCTTGGTGTCGTAATGATTAAATTTCTCTTTCACCTTTTTTGCAATATCATATGCTCCACCGGCTTTGTGACCTTCGGATACAATAACGATACTGGAAGATTTTTTAGTACTTGCACCTGAAGCCAACTGGGCAACAAGTTCATCTATACTGGTGTGACGTTCTGGCAATAAGACTGCTTCAGCACCGCTTGCTACGGCGCTCCTTAATGCGATACATCCGGAATCCCTACCCATAACTTCTATAAAGAATAAACGGTCGTGAGAGTCAGCAGTATCTCTGATCTTGTCAATAGCTTCGATAACGGTATTAATAGCTGTGTCGTAACCCAAGGTAAAGTCTGAACCGTAAAGATCATTATCAATGGTACCTGGAATACCCATTACTTTAATGTCATATTTTTTGGAAAAATTGCGGGCTCCGGTAAATGTGCCATCACCACCAATTACGATTAATCCATCAATATCTCGGGCTTTTAAATTTTGGAAGGCTGTTTCCATACCTTCTTCTGTTTTAAACGCTAAACAACGGGCTGTTTTTAAGATTGTACCACCAAGATGAATGATATTACTTACAGAGCGAGCATCCATCGGATTAATATTATTATTAATTAACCCCTGATAACCTTGTAAAACTCCAAACATATTAATACCATTGTATATGCCAGTTCGAACAACAGCTCTTATGCAAGCATTCATCCCCGGAGCGTCTCCTCCAGAGGTAAGTACAGCGATATTTTTTATATTTGGTCTCATCTTAATTATATTACGAATATAGTGTGTATTTACTACACTAAGTAATTTATTTTTATTTTTTTTATGTAATATTGCATCAAGTACATTTATTTGCTTCTGTATTTAAAAATTTAATGGTTTGAAAGAAGATTTACCACAGTTTAATTCAACGTTCTCTATTGATTGTGTTGTATTCGGATTTGATGAAGGAGAATTAAAAGTTCTGCTGATTGAAAGAAATGAAGAACCATTTAAAGACTGGTGTGCATTGCCAGGAAATTTGGTTAGGGTAGACGAGAGTCTGGATCAGTCCGCTTCGCGGATTTTGAAGGAACTTACTGGTCTGGGTGACATTTTTATGGAGCAATATTACACCTTTGGAGATGTGCAGCGCCACCCTCAGGGCAGGGTAATAAGTATTGCTTATTATGCATTGTTGAGATTAGGCGGAGACAAGGCCCCTGTCTCTTATACACATCTGACGCTGCCGACGAACGTAATTAAAAAAGGGGGGGGGGGGGGGGGGGGGGGGGGGGGGGGGGGGGGGGGGGGGGGGGGGGGGGGGGGGGGGGGGGGGGGGGGGGGGGGGGGGGGGGGGGGGGGGGGGGGGGGGGGGGGGGGGGGGG
>NZ_JAELTV010000346.1 GCF_016429005.1 Pedobacter sp. ASV19 | reverse complement strand
CCCCCCCCCCCCCCCCCCCCCCCCCCCCCCCCCCCCCCCCCCCCCCCCCCCCCCCCCCCCCCCCCCCCCTTTTCACTGCCCCGGCCACCCCCGCGATCTACACCGGCTAACGTTCGTCGGCAGCGTCAGATGTGTATAAGAGACAGTGTTTTCCGCGCTTTCAGGCGGAAAGTTTTAATTTTTTGGCCTATTTTACTCATAAACAATAGAAGTGTTTTCCAATATAGAAATGAACTTTCTATTTTATACTGTTCATTTAGTTCATTTTCAAATGAACAACATTTATTGCCTTCTTATTTATTCCTGAAGATAGTAATTCAGTATGGAATCCGGGATATTTTTAAAAAAAAGAGCCTGTATCATAAATCATGACCAGGCTCTTTTTCATTTTGTCTCGGCAAAATTATTTCTCTGGAGACAGGACAAGCCTGATGTAATTATCCCCATTCAAATATTTCGCAGCGATATCTTTCAAACTTGACACTGTGACTTTACCTAACGCAGCATCATAATCATTAACCTGGGTCAAAGGTTCGTTATTGATCAATTGTCCGTTCAGATAGTTTAACCAGAAATTATTGGTCTTCAATTCTGTTTCTCTGCTCCTCCGGTCTTCTGCTTTAAACTTATTGATGTTTTCCAGTGACGGGCCATTCTTACCCGTTTTCTTTACTTCATCCAGCGCAGAAGCAATAAGATGTTCCACATTACCAGGGGCGCAACCAAAAGAAATGACCATACTGAACCTACTCTGAGGATATTTCGAAGTGCTTACTTGTACACTTGGAGTATATACACCACTTTCCTCTTCTCTCAATCGTTCTAGCATCCTGATCTCCAAAGTTTCCTTCAAAGCTTCCATTTTCAAGTCATTTTCATAGCTATAATCAAAAGGACCCGAGAACACCATATATACAGTTGACTTTTGTTCTTTCCCCTTATATACTGTTTTAGAGATCTTTCCTTCAGGAATATGAATACCCAAATCTTTTGCTTCTTCCTGACGTCCGTTTGAAGGCAAAGAGCCCAGATATTTCTCCAGTAATGGTTTTATCATTGCTTCGTCAATACTTCCTACAAAAGTGAAAGTAAGCCCGGAAGCATCAGAAAAACGCTCTTTGTAAATGCGCAATGCCTTATCCAGATCAATTTGGTTTATTTTTTCCAGACTTGGCCCCGTGCGGCGGATATTATAATTACTCAGCACAGCACTTACGGTATCACTAAATACCTTGTTCGGATCATCTCCACGATTTGCCAGACCTGATTTTGCGTTAGCGATTAATCCTTTAAAGATTTCCTCATCTTTACGTGGCTCTGTAAAATAGCCATAAATCAATTGAAGTGCAGTTTCCAAATCTTTTGGCGTTGCGCTGCCGTTAAATCCTTGTGTACGCTCTCCGATATAAGGTCCTACCCCCAATTGCTTGCCTGTAAGGAATTTATCCAGTTGGGTAGAGTTGTAATTTCCTACCCCACCTGCAGCCACCGCACCTGCAGCATTAGTTGCACTTTGAAAATCAGCATCGCTATACAGTGAGGTCCCTCCCCTTGAAAAGGCATTGAACAGGATTTGGTTATTTTTAAAATCAGTTTTTTTAAGCAACACCTTTACGCCGTTGCTTAATATTAATGTATTGATTCCCAGCACAGCATCTTTCTCCTCTTTTACAATCTTTCCACCTGTGGGTATTCCGGTAAGCAACGGAAGGGTACTTACATTATCTTTAAATGCTTCAAGTTTTTCATCATTAACACTTTGTATCCAACTGAGTGCTTTAGCCTCATCCGGCAAACTGGCTTTATCCTTTTCGGGGGCCATAATAACCATATCTCTATTGATATCCTTAATGTATTCTTTACTTACAGCGTTCACTTCCTGAAGAGAAATTCCCGGGATAAACCGGGTAACGAGCTCATTTTCTTTCACAATACCAGGTGCCGCATTCTGATGTAAGAAATATTCAAGATATTCTTTTACATAGGATTCCGACTGTGTTTTATCTTTCTCTTTCACAGCGGCCTCCATACTGCTCAGGTAATTCTGCTTTGCGCGATCTAATTCGGTTTGTGTAAAACCGAACAACTGTGCCCGGCGACTCTCTCTCCAAACCGCTTTGAAACCTTTCTCCAGTTCTCCAGGTTTAGCAACCACAGAGGCCGCATACATATCCAAACCACCTAGCAAGTCTTGAATACCTGCTCCGCCCTGCAAAAAAGGTGGATCTGCCTGCCTGGACAATTCAGTATAACGTTCATTCAGGATCTGATTAAACAGGCCCTTAACGAGTGATGCGCGATAGTCTTCTGCCGTTTTAAGATCTTGTGCCTTATGCTTAATGAGCACCTGCATCACCGTTGAAGGCATCTCTTTATCTGTAACAGCGAGAAATTGATTTTTACCTGTTAAAGGAACTGTATATTTTGTTCTTGGCTTCTCATTAGCCGGATTTTTCAAATCAGAAAATTTGGCTTTAATCGTTTTCTCCATCTCTGCTACGTTTACATCACCAACAACGATGAGCGCCTGTAAATTGGGTCGGTACCAGTCTTTATAATAAGCCTTAATAGCTTCAGGTTTAAAATTCAGTAATACCTGCTCAGTCCCAATCGGAACACGCGAAGCATATCTCGAGTGATTCAACAGCAATGGAAAAGTCTGTCTCTGCATTCTTTCTGAAGCACCTTTGCCTAAACGTTTTTCTTCCATGATCACACCTCGCTCTTTGTTGATTTCTTCTGTCTCCAAAGTGGCCTCCTGGGCCCAATCCCTCATGATCTGGATGCCATTTTTAAGTATTTCAGGATTATCTGTCGGCAGAGGCAGCTGGTACACTGTTTCATCAAAACTGGTATAAGCATTCAGATCTGCACCAAAACGCACACCAGATTTCTGCAGATAGCTGACCAGTTCACTTTTAGGAAAATGTTTGGTCCCGTTAAAACTCATGTGCTCCATAAAATGTGCCAGTCCCTGCTGTTCATCTGTTTCCAGAATAGACCCCACTTTATTGGCCAGATACATAACTACTCTATTTTTAGGTTCTGTATTGTGTCGTATATAATAGGTAAATCCATTTGGCAATTTACCTGTACGTACAGCTGGGTCCAGGGGCAGATTTAATGCACCTGCTGAACGGGCCTGGTTCGCCTTAAGCGGTTGCTTTAAGGTTTTCAGCTGCGCCTGACTGGTAAAGGACATACATAAGCCAAATGCCACCGCAGCTATAAATAGTTTTTGTTTTTTGTAAATCATTTGTGATAATAAGTTGAACCCTAAAGTTCTATATTTTAGCGCACATAAAGGTAGTCTCAACTAAAAAATTACGATGAGTTCGTAGATAAATCAGCTCATTTCTATAAGTATTTTCTAATTTGCTCGTAGAGCTTGTCTTTATCCGCTGGACGCAAGGCACTAGTTTGTATCACCTTACCGTCTTTAACAATCAGATATCGTGGGATGGTGTAGCTCTTTCCATCCCAAAATTTATTCATTAAGTCTTGTCTGAGGGAATCTGAAGTCCGTATATGCTTTCCCCGAAGGTCGTAGTAGCGGATCATCTGCTTCCACTGCTGATCGGCCTCAGGCTTATCCATTGAAATATAGAGCATTTCAATTTGATTTGCCTTCAAAAACTTTTGAAGATCAGGATTGTATTCAAACTCTGCTTTGCAGGGCCCGCACCAGGTGGCCCACATATCGACATAAACAAGCTTATCTTTAAATCTGGCAGCCAGTTCATCAAATGTATCGGCGTTTGCCAGCAGCTCCTGATCTGTGCGTAGTGGCTGGCTCGCTGCATTCTGAAAATGGTGGATATCTTCCATTAGAGGGCTCAAATATCGGATATAATCACTTTTAGGGTAAGATTTCAGAAAGCGATCATAGAGCTCCAGGAGTTGTGGCTCATACTCCTTTTGCATAGCCTCATCATGAATATATCTTGCCTGAAGATATTCCAGCATTGTACCACTAAAATTTTGCGCAAAGCCATCATAAGTCTTGTTAAACCTATTCTTCGCATTGAATGGTTCATTGTAATTTCCTTCCTTTTGAGCCCGATACATGAGGTTATACCAGGTGGTGTAATCAAATGCATAATAGTAGAAATCAGGAAAAACCATGGCTGAGGCGTTGAGCGGATATTTTTCATAGACCTTTGGCCATTCAGCCTCATAGTCCGCTCTAAGTCTTGCTTTATACCGCGGATGACTTTTGTCTAATGTGGTCAGATGATATTGCGAAAAGACCACTGTAGCCAGAACTGACGCATAGTAATAGTCGACATCGGTACGAATGTATTTATAAAAATCCGGGTCAATTGCTCCAATTCTTAATAAAGAATCGAAGGGTTTGATTTCACGTGTGATATCTGATGCCATGACTCTTTTTATTTCAGCCATTGAGCTGTCTGCTTTATAATATTGCGCGGCCTTCTGCTGATAAAAAGGATGTGAAATATTTTGCAGCAACTCAATACCTGCAGCGTTTGCTCCTTTGGCTTTAAAGGAGCGTTTGCCATCCGTTTTTCCTATAAAAATCTCCAGGTTTTTACCTGGTTCCAGAAAAACCAAGCTGGATTTCCCATTATTGGCCAGCCTGATCATCGCCGGAGAAGTCAGATCATTTATAACAGAGGCTTTCCCTTTTGAATCCAGGGTATAGGTTTTCTCCTGAGCAAAATAACGGAGGCCACTTCCAAGGTACAGGACGTGCAGACTGGAATCAGGACTCCCGGTAATGGAAACCGTCAATTGCTGCGCATAGATTAAATTACTACACAAAAGAAAAATCAGAATCAATAATTGTTTCATCACGAGTTGCATTAAGTTTATTAAAAGTAAGTATAATCTATTTCTTTTTTTATCACTAACATCTGCTTAACACGTCGAAAGTATCTTAGCCGATGTTTAACATATGATAACCTCTAAGACTTTTGAAAGCATTTACACCCAGCATTGGGAAAAGCTATATGCTTTTTGTTTCAGGATGACACGTGACTAACATAATTATCAAAATATTGTTCAGGATAATTTCACTAATCTCTGACTCTTATACACATCTGACGCTGCCGACGAACGATAGCCGGAGTAGATCTCGGTGGTCGGCGTCTCATGAAAAAAGGGGGGGGGGTGGGGGGGGGGGGGGGGGGGGGGGGGGGGGGGGGG
>NZ_JAELTV010000345.1 GCF_016429005.1 Pedobacter sp. ASV19 | reverse complement strand
GATGGAGAACAGGAGCAAAGATTTGCCTTCTACCCCGATCAGGCCCTCCTGTTTTAATCCAAGTTTTTCTAAGAGACGTATAGAAGGCTCATTATCTTGGGCTACAGTAGCCAGGATTACCGGATATAAAGGGTTTTTAGAAAGTTGCTCCAGAACTGCTTTTGTGGCCTCGTAAGCATAACCCAGCTTACTGAAATCAGGGTGAAGTGCATAACCGATGTCGTGGTGTTCAAGGTAATCTCTTTTAATAAAGGTAACTACACCTACTGGTGTACGGTCTGTTGCTTTTTTAACAATCCAATATTGAATGGTGGGGCTATCTATAGTTCTTTGCACATAAGCCTCCGCATCAGACAGGGTTTTGATGTTCCTGTCGCCAATAAACTTTAGCCAGCCCGGTGTATTGAGCAGAGTGAGGATAAATTCTGAGTCGCCTGGGCTTAGTTTTTCAATCAGCAGCCGTTCCGTTATAAGGGTATCTGACATCTTTATAGGAGAAATACATTTCTGCTAATCTATCCAAAAAATCAAATCAATCGATTATAAAGAGTGGAAACTGGTGTTTTTTTTAATAAATCTGCTAATTTTGGCTTAAATGACGGAAGTAAAAAAAGTGGCACATCAGCTGCCGGAGCTTCGCACAGTAAAGGTAATCAGATACGTTACTCCCTTGAGAGAGGGCGGTTCCATGCCTGCTATTGCAGAAGCTGACGATGAATTTTTATATGTAATTAAATTTCGGGGTGCGGGCCAGGGCGTTCGTGCATTAATTGCCGAACTGATAGGCGGGGAGATTGCCCGTAGTCTGGGTCTGAGGATTCCGGAACTGGTGTTTGCAGAACTGGATGAAGCCTTTGGAAGAACGGAGGCCGACGAAGAAATCCAGGACCTGCTCAAATTCAGCATAGGTCTTAACCTGGCCTTGCATTACCTTTCCGGCGCCATTACCTTTGATCCGGTGGTCGATACTGTAGATGCAAAGCTTGCTTCGCAGATTGTTTGGCTCGATTGCCTGCTGACCAATATGGACCGCACTGCAAGAAACACCAATATGCTCATGTGGCACAAAGAATTGTGGCTGATTGACCATGGCGCCTCGTTGTATTTTCACCATTCCTGGCAAAATTGGGAAGAGCAGGCCAAAAAACCGTTTGTTCTGATTAAGGATCACGTTTTATTATCCCGTGCTTCAGAGCTGGAAACAGTAGATGCGGAATTCAGATCTATACTCAGTCCTGAACTCCTGAAGTCTGTTACAGACCTGATTCCGGTTGCATGGCTGGAAGGAGAAGGCCATTTTCAATCCGCAGAAGAACATAGAAATGCCTATACGCAATTTCTGATCTCCCGCGTCAGCCATTCGGATGTATTTGTAAAAGAAGCCCAGCATGCAAGAGAGAGACTTATATGAGTACGCCATCATTCGCGTTGTACCCAGGGTAGAACGAGAGGAGTTTATGAATGTAGGCGTTATTGTCTTCTGTGCGAAACAGCGTTTTCTGGAAGTTTTTTTTCACCTGGACAGGGAGCGTTTAGCCGCTTTTTGCCCGCAAACGGATCTGGAAGAACTGCAGCTGCACCTTAAAGCCCTGCAGCGCATTTGCAGCGGCGAAAAAGATGCGGGGCCAATTGCACAGCTGGACAGACCTTCCAGATTCAGATGGCTCACCGCAACCAGAAGCACTGTGATACAAGCATCCAAAGTACATCCGGGCTTTTGTGCCGATGCGGCCACAACTTTAGAAAAAATATACCGCACCATGGTGCTTTAACGGAATTGAATGGACTATTTTAAAAGATTACTTGAGCTGCTCCAGACAGAACAGTCAGAGGATCTTAAAATCTATCAGCAACTTACAGAAAGTTCTTCCGTGGCCGAACGCAGATCTAATGGGCTGGTCTGGTATCCTGTGGCCATCAGAGGTTCAGAAATGAGTCGTGGAGACTACCTTACTATAGAAACAGAACGGACAACACATCAGGATGTTGCTCATCAGTTCCGCTTTGGAATGCCGGCAGTACTGTTTTCTAACCACGACCCTAAGAACGATCGCATAGAAGGTGTGATTGCTTACCAGGGCGGAGACCGCCTGAAACTCAGCCTGAAAACCGATGAATTGCCAGACTGGGCATCAGATGGAAAGTTGGGGGTCGAATTGTTGTTTGACAACAACAGTTATGAAGAGATGAAAATGGCACTGAAGACTGCTGCCTCAACAGATGAAAAATCGCGCAGCTGGCCAATGATACAAGTGCTTTTGGGTGCAAGACAGGCCACCTTCCGTAAAGATATTAAGACTTTTGCGGGCAAAGGACTTAATGCCTCTCAGCAAAGTGCGGTAGATCAAATTTTAATGGCTAATGAGCTTGCCGTGGTGCACGGGCCTCCAGGCACGGGCAAAACCACCACACTGGTCCAGGCGATCAGCGGTTTACTTGCTCAGGATCGAAAACAAATCCTCGTGGTTGCGCCAAGTAACACCGCAGTTGATTTGCTGAGCGAAAAACTGGCAGCAGAGGGTTTAAATGTGCTGAGGGTTGGAAATCCAGCTAGAGTTTCGGAACAGCTTATGTCGCTGACACTTGATCAAAAGATGGGAGCACATAAGAGCATGAAAGAAATACGTGTTCTTAAAAAACAAGCTGGTGAGTTTAAAAATATGGCCCATAAATACAAAAGGAATTTTGGCAGGGCAGAAAAAGAACAGCGCAAAGCTTTGTTTGATGAGGCCCACAAGATCATGAAAGAAGTGGACCGCACCGAGCAGTACATCATTGATCAATTGCTTTCTGAAGCGCAGGTAATTACGGCTACCCTGGTGGGCGCTAACCATTACACCGTACGCAACCGTCAATACCATACGGTGGTTATTGATGAGTCAGGGCAAGCTTTGGAGCCTGCTTGCTGGATACCGTTGTTAAAGGCAGAGAAAGTCGTATTTGCCGGAGATCATTGCCAGCTGCCACCAACCATTAAATCAAATACTGCAGCTAAAGATGGGTTAAGCATCACCTTACTGGAGAAATCTGTGAAGCTGCAGCCCGAAGCCGTAGTGCTGCTGGAAGAGCAATACAGGATGAATGAGTTGATTATGGGCTATTCATCATCCGTCTTTTACGATGGCAGATTAAAGGCGAATTCGGCTGTTGCAAACCGGGTTTTGTTTAAGGGAGATAAGCCTTTAGTCTTTATTGATACTGCAGGCTGCAGTTTTGAAGAAAAGGTGGAAGGCACCAGTACGGTGAATCCAGATGAAGCTTCTTTTTTGATCCGTCATCTGGAGCAGCTGTTAACCTCAATCCCTTTTGCCGAAAATACGCCCGAATATCCAAGTATTGCGATCATTTCCCCTTATAAACAGCAAGTTCGTATTTTAAAGGAATTTTTACTCCAGGCACCTGAACTTTTAAAGTATTCAGCCTATATCTCAGTGAATACCATAGATAGTTTTCAGGGTCAGGAAAAAGATATCGTGTTTATCAGTTTAACCAGAAGTAATATGGAAGGAACTATAGGTTTCCTTTCTGATACCAGAAGAATGAATGTAGCTATGACCCGGGCCAGGAAAAAACTGATCGTGGTTGGAGACAGCGCCACATTGAGCCGGTTTTCCTTTTATTCAGGCTTTATATCTTATGCTGAACAACAAAATGCCTATCATAGTGCATGGGAATTTATGGAGGTATAATTGCTGTTGGTTTTTCAGTATATTAGATATAAGAAATGCTATTATGAAAGTTATCGCCCTGATCTTAATTGCTGTTGTTGCCCTGGAGCACCTCTATATCCTTTGGCTGGAAATGTTTGCCTGGACAACAAGAGGTAAAAAGGTTTTTAAAGGGTCCATGCCAGAAGAAATGTTTGAGAAGACAAAAACATTGGCTGCTAATCAAGGTCTTTACAATGGTTTTCTGGCCGCTGGTCTGATCTGGTCGTTGTGTATCCAGGATCCTTTGTGGTTTAGGAATATTTCTTTGTTTTTCCTGTCCTGTGTTGGAATTGCAGGAATATATGGTGGTTTAACCGCTTCAAAATCTATTCTGATTGTACAGGCACTGCCTGCTGTACTGGCTATTTTAGCTGTTTTATTCTTTACATAATAAGCCATTATAGAATCTTTATCAGCTCGCCCGCTTGTTCCAATTCCAGGTCATAAAAAAGGCCTTGTTGATTAAACAAGACCTTTTGCTAAACGCGTTGACTGCGTATTATTTTTTTAATTGTTTTTTTGTGGATTCCGTCAACTCACGGTTTGCAAGCGCATGGCATTCCATAATGGCATCACTGAACATCATTTGCTGCGGCGGAGTTTTTTGAGTAGAAGCAGAAGGTCCTCTTAATGCACCTACAAGACCTAATTCTCTGGCAACGTATACGTAGCGGATGGCATCAATAACCACACCTGCAGAGTTTGGAGAATCTTGCACAGATAGTTGTGCATCAAAAATAACAGGTGCACCCATAAAGCCTTCCAGTTCCAGACGGAAATTGGCTACTTTATTGTCACCATAGAAAGAGATGTATTCTGATGGACCTGCATGTAAGAAACTGTCTTCAGTAGAAATTCCTCTGATGTCATTTTGTGCCCTGATTACATTTTCTTTGGAGATCTTTTTAGATTTCAATCTGTTTTTATCTTCCATGTTCAGGAAATCCGTGTTTCCACCAACATTTCTCTGGATATGTGCTTTAACATGGTGTCCACGTTCAAAAGCCAGTTCCTGAAGCATTTGAGAAACAATACTTGCTCCAAATTGACTGCGCATGTCGTCACCAATAATTGGAATACCTGCGTCAATGAAGCGTTGCTCCCAAGCTGGATCGGATGCGATAAATACAGGGATACAGTTTACCAGTGAAATTCCAAGTTCAATACAGATTTCTGCGTAGAATTCCGTAGCCAATTGAGATCCAACAGGTAAATAGTTGATCAGCACTTCTACTTTATGATCACGTAAATGACCAATTACCTGTCTCTTATACACATCTGACGCTGCCGACGAACGTAAAAAAAGGTTTGTTTGGGGGGGGGGGGGGGGGGGGGGGGGGGGGGGGGGGGGGGGGGGGGGGGGGGGGGGGGGGGGGGGGGGGGGGGGGGGGGGGGGGGGGGGGGGGGGGGGGGGGGGGGGGGGGGGGGGGGGGGG
>NZ_JAELTV010000344.1 GCF_016429005.1 Pedobacter sp. ASV19 | reverse complement strand
GTCCAACCTTCGCACGCGGGATGCTTGACACGAATTCAATGGTTGGATAATAAGAGCCGTATGATGGGAGACCATCACGTACGGATCTATGAGAATCTCAGGCTGAAATGCCTGGGTTTACTTAACATGCTAAGATACTAGGACTTTCAACTCCTGCTTATTCTAAGATTGAGGCAGGCATTACCGATATCAACATTGCCAGGCTGGTACAGATCTCTGATCTGTTTGGAGTAACACCTGCGAGCTTTTTTGACAGTAGTGAGGAAACGGGATCGGAGTTAAACCGGCAGAAAGAACTGGTGAATGAGCTTCAGGCAAAGTTGATCAATTGCCTGGAAGGGAAGATGTGCTGTAAAGAACAATGATCCTATCAATAAAAAGAAACCTATGAAAGAGAATTTTATCACCGAAGAATTGGTCAAAGCTTTCCAGGATCATGTGGAAGGAAGATCATTTACGTTACCAGAGGTTGCAGTGGCTTTAGACATAGATGAAGAAATAGCGGTGAATATTCTGATCTATTTAATAGAAAACAAAATGTTGGACGTGACTTGTACCTGGGTGCCTAAGGGTTGAAAATATGTTTTCTGATCGCGCTGAATCTTCCAGGTTCTGTGGCTTGATCATGAAATCATATTTTCTTGGGTGCAGACCTGGGAGGGTGCTGAGTTGGGATTCTAATTCCTCTCCTTTAATTCTTCTTCAATTGGGACAGCGTGATGTCTAGCTAATATAATGAAAATAAAAAGTAAACTTAGAATGATGATTTCTCTAGATAAAATTGACGTATATCCGATTACAGGTGGGCAAAGGTATTTCCTTTGCCCAGAGCCTGTAGACAACCGAAAAAGTTTTGATGGCTTAAGTGCTATTGTGTTTAAGCAAAGCAGAAAAGTTCCAAAATTCGGAGACGCCTATCTCTTTTATATTAAAGGGAAGCTCCATATGAAAGTGCTGTTTTGGACTGAAACGGGGCTTACGATCTACGAACTTCCCGGTGAAAGGGGCGAGCGGTTGAGGTGTAAGTTGAGGATCGCTCAAATAGACGGGAAGATCTAAAAATAGGGCATATGATGTTACAGGAAACAGGTATTTACAAAACAGTGGGAAGTCTATATCGTACTGATTATACACCACCGGATGTACGGCTTTTAAGAAAACTGCTGATACTCATAGAGGAGGACTTTAGAGGAGAACGTGATGTGGAAGTCTATGCCCAGAGGATGGGTTTCAGCATCACCTATCTAAACAAGCTAACCAAAGCCTATCTCATGGAAACGGTATACGAAGTAATTCAGACCAGGTTACTCCAGGAGGCTTCTTGCCTGCTGAAGGGTACCATTCTCTCTGTAAAACAAATTTCATATGAACTGGGGTACTGTGACCCATCGTATTTCTGTAAGTGGTTTAAGCAAAGGGTCGGGATGACGCCGAAGGTGTTTCGTTCCTCTTTTAAGTGACGAGCTCTCCACAAAAATTATTGCCGCTTACCAGCGGCTTTTTAATCATTTACTTAATCAAAAAATTGCCAATAATTATTATAAATCTAACCAAATGTAAATTTTATGATCAAAACTAGTGACCTGGTCCAGTACTTCTGGATCCATTCTAACCTCATCACCAGCAAAGAAGGTGTTGAAGCTGCGCTTCATGGCGACAAACTTATTGAGGTGAGTGTAATGCTCCGCAACCACGAGGAAAATGAAGTGCGGCTTCAACTCAGAACAGCTTTTGCCTCTCCATTAAGGTTTATTGAAGCTTTTAACCTGCAATACCCCGAGGATGTTAAAAAGATCAGCATAGAAAACCTGATGCTGCTGTATAAAAACGGCAAGGCGGAACTGAGCATAACTGAATATCCAAACATCTAAACGAAACAATTAAATCAACGATCTAACGAAAACTAAATTAAATGACACTCTTAAAAAAAGAAAACCCAAAAATGAAAGCGGTTCCTCTGCCAAAACCTGCTTTTGAAAAGCTTATCGAATATTTAAAGTCCATCAAAAAACCTTTACCCGATGGTCTGGAACCTTACCTGGAAAAAGTGATGACTGCTTCACTTTGCCTGGGTACGCATGTGATCCATCTGGAAGGTGCTGCAATCGATAAAGCTTATTTTATCTCCAGAGGTTTTATGATTGCCTTTTATATCGACGAAAATGGTGATGAGCAGGTATTGGACATCTTCTTTGCCGGGGAAATTGTTGCTGGAAACAGTTTTATGAATGGCAAAGCTGCCAAGTATAATTTAAGGATCTTTAAAGATGCCTTTGTTTTGGAAATTACGCATGCACAAATGGAAGCCGGTTATGCAAGTATTGAGGGGATGGATGAACTGGCGCGTTTAACCTTGGCCAGCTTTGAAGATAAGAAGGTGGAGTGGAATAATGCAAAGAAAAAAGGCGGGGAAGAGTTGGTGTATTTCCTGTATAAAAATAACCTGGATTTGTTGCCTCCCGGCAACATCATTAAAGACGCTAATCTGGCCAGTCATTTGGGGATGAGTGTAGATACATTGCATAGGTATCGGACGTCTTTAATTAAGAAGGGATTATTGCCTGGAAAAAAGAGGTAAAGTCTTGTAAATGCGGTAGTTGTTTTATTCTTGGCTGCTTATCTTTAGGTATATCAAAATTAAAGCACTCTATTATGAACATTACGCATCTCGGTTACCCATTTACATTTCGAATTACAGTAAACACTGCAGCCTTTCTTGGCCTGGTTAGCCCTGGCTTTGGTGTGGTCGGTTAATACCTGCGGGTGCCAGTGGTTCTGGTACCCGGTTGTTTCTTTCTGAATATTCGCCGCGGTGCACAGCGGGAGTAGAGTATATAAATTATCCATTTATTCATTTAAAAAACAAATTATGAAAAAAACGTTTAAAGCGGCTTTAATGGTCGTGCTGTGTGCTGGCGGGTTGACCGCAGCTTTTGCTTTCTCTAAAGCATCGTCTGTTCAAAAGGCGGGTTTAATTGCTTACACGTACAATTTGGGTACGTCTACTGGTGCGAGGAATGCGTCTAACTGGACGCTGGCTACGGGTTCTACGCCAAGTTGTGGTGCTGCGGGTTCGGTGCCTTGTAAGGTGGTGTTTGATTCTTCGGTGTATCCTACGTTGCAGGATTACATCAATGATCAACATTTTGCGAGTGATGCTGAGGTGGCTTATGGGCCTGGTGTGGTGAGTAAGCAATAACCTTTTTTGAAAAATATGTTTTCTGATCGCGCTGAGCCTTACAGGCTCTGAGGCTTGATCATGAAAACATATTTTTCTTGGGTGCAGACTTGTATTGTGTGTAATTGTATGCCGCCATTACCTCCTCCTCCTTTGGATCCGGATATTTTAGACATCTTGCTTCGGTTAGAGGGAAAGGTGGATTCGTTGGAAAATAAGGTGTGTTTAATTCTGGTTAGGGTTGCGCCGGAAACCGGGGTTTTGCCTGTTGATGATGAATGGTTGACGGCCAGGCAGGCTATGGAGTTTCTTTTTATGGAGGAGAGGACGTTTTATAGGAGGAAGAGTGAGGTGCAGGGGAAGTGGGTGGTGAGGAGGGTGGGGAAGAAGTGGGTTTATTTGAAGTCTTCGCTTTGTGAAAAATAGGATTTCTGATGTCGCTGAGCCTTACAGGCTCTGAGGCTCCATCATGAAATCCTATTTTTCCTGGGTGCAGACTGGAGGGGGGCAGGGTTGGGTTTACATCTGGTTGATAAGGGCTCCGTATGCGTCCAGGCCGATGGATTGGCAAACTGCGGATTTCTGTTGCTCGTTCATGGTTGCAATATCCCATTTGTATATGTCATCAGCGAGGCCTGCTAGTTTTCTGAATTGGGTTACATACAACTTGTCATTTGCGACGCTTGTAAATTCTGGTTGGAATTGATTGGTGCTGGCGTCTCGTGTTTGCCAGATTGCTTTTGTTGTTGCCTTGATATTATTGGTGAAATTAACGTTGCTGGTTTGTTTGTTGATCTTTCCCAGATAGCGCATCAGAATGCCGCGGCCTGCTAAATAATCGTTGCCGAATTCGGGGCCAAAGTTTGCTTTAAAGGGTGCTTCTCTGATGATGTTGTCGGTGTTTCCTGTCAATCCATCTTTGATTCCTTTGCTGATTAGGTGGATGTATCTGGTAATTGTTTTTTCAAATTGGTCTACTTTAAAATCTGTTTCAATTTGGTTTTTTATAATCCATGCAGCCAGATCGTTTTTTATCATTTGCATATCGGTCAGTGCGGCTAATAGCATTCCTTGGTCGCCGGTCCAGGTCCAGCCTTTTTCCCAGGTCGGGTGTGCGGTGTCTTTATAATCTGAATCTTCAAAAAAGGCGGTTGGGCGTTCTTGTACCAGGGCGCTGTTGTTGGAGATTTGCTTTAGGTATTGATATTGTTCGAGCTTAAACCAGCTATTGAACCAGGTCCACTGACGGTAGGCCATTTCAAGATATTTTTCGTTGTCGGTGATGTTTTCTTGCTGTTTTAAGCGATAAATGCGTGTGGAGAGCAGGAAGTATAAAACATTGGTAACTGTGTTTTTTACGCCTTTACTTTGTCCTTTGGCGTCTCCATTGCGGTATCCATGGGGTATTGGTTTGGCTGTTTTAGTAACATCATAGGCATGTGTTTTGCCTTGTTGCCAGCATAAATCGGTGCTTAGTTGAAGGTATTTGTCTGCGAGATCTTTGTTGCCCGACTTTAACAGGTGTTTTCTGGCGTTTATTGCCATTAATCCCCACCATCCAAAATCATCGGCCCATAATACTCCTGGATCAAAGGATTTGAAATAGGTGTAGTTCTCTTCGAGCATTTTGTTAATTTTTCTTTGCATCGAGCTTACTTCTACATCCTCTGGCCATCTGTTTTGAAGGGCATCGGCAAAAGTTAGGCATGCATCGAAAGTGTTTCCGCGTTTCCAGAAGTCATTGAAGTTCCATACGGATTCAAAGCGTTTAAATGCGGCTAAGGATTGGGTTTTTATGTCCTCTGTATATTGCTGGTGATCGGCGACAAGTCCTTTACTGCTATTACTATAGGGCAGTAATAAGCCGCATGCTGATATCTTTACAAAACTTCTTCTGTCCATTTGGTTTTTTGATGGTTTGGTTCCTGTCTCTTATACACATCT
>NZ_JAELTV010000343.1 GCF_016429005.1 Pedobacter sp. ASV19 | reverse complement strand
CCCCCCCCCCCCCCCCCCCCCCCCCCCCCCCCCCCCCCCCCCCCCCCCCCCCTTTTAGATGTGTATAAGAGACAGCTCCAGAACAATGGCTGTTCCAGTGGCCAGTCCGGAAGGAACGGGATAACTCAGGATCAATGAATCTGTACGGCTTACAGATGAATAAGCCTTTTGATAAGCCGTTGTTGATACCAGCTGCTGAGTGCCTGTACCTACAGTTGCTCTTAGATTAATCTTGTCAATTGGATCATCAGACCAGTATCTTAAATCCAGAGGAACTGCTGTCCCCGAGGTCACATTTGCAGTAGCAGGGGATTGAATTGTAAAACTGGCTACAACCGGCACCTTTCCTATAACTGTAATATTATCCTGCAACCATTGGTCTGGGGCATTCTTTTTACATGCAGTGGTCAGCAGTATCACCGAAAAAAGGCCTGCAACCATTATTGATATATTCGTTTTCATTTTCTTTTCAATTAATTAAACAACCAAAGTTTTACTGCCTGATTGGCTACCTGCGGTACATTTGGATTTCTTCCAGGTTCATTGTCAGGATATTTCCCACGTTGAACATACACACCGGCACCTAAAAGATCTTTATAAGGCGCTTTCAATCCAGGATAAACCGTATTTGAGTATTGGTATCTTCTCATGTCTGTCCAGGTTTCCATTTGAAGAAACAGTGCAATGTATTTTTGAAGCATGATATCTGTAATCGTGATATTGCCATTTTTTGTAATCACAGAATTTTGTGTGTACGCGTTGATATCGCCCGTAGCTACCCCTAATTTCATCATATTACCTTTAATACCATTAATATAGGCAGTATAGGCACCAGCTGGATCTGTACTGATTAAAGCCTCTGCTTTTATGAATTGCACCTCTGCATAGGTTAGAATAGGTACCGGAGAGGTTCTGGCTCCATAAAAAGTTTTATCTGTAATGTCTGTATTTGCCAAATTTGCCCCTTGTTCTGTACTTAAGGCGCCAACCGGGCGACCAATATAGGTGGGAGCCCCATTGTTATCAAATAATTTTGGCATCCTAGGGTCAATAACGCCATTAAAATACCCTGTACCATTCATCAGGTTTACCATGAAATAGGAAGGGCGTCCAACTTTTGCCGTAAGTGCAGGTTGACCTAAGTTAGTATACCAAGGGCTTGGTGTCTGGGTGCTATAGATCAACTGCAAATCGATAGCTCCGGTTTGATCGTCTATGGCCTGGCCGGCATCAGCTACAGCCTTAGCCAAATTAGCTGGGTCTTTCTTAGATAAATGCAGGTAATAACGTGCTCTAGCCCCATAGGCTACTTTTGTCCATTTAGCAATCGTTCCGCCAAAGATCAGATCTGTGGCTCCAACCTTTAGAGATGTAGTTGTAGGAACAGGTTTACCTAGATCTGCAATTGCACCATCCAGAAGTGCTTTCAGGGAAGTATTGTAAACGTCTTGCTGTGTATCGTATTTCGGGCTTGGAACAGCCGGTCCTTTAAAGGCATCGCTGTAAGGGACATCTCCCCAAAGATCCGTGCTTTGCATTAAGTTCAGGGCCAACATGACTTTTCCGATGCCGGAATATTGCGGTGCACCCTGGGTTTCGGCACGAGAGATCAGCTCTTTAAGATTAGGCATTGCGTCACGATAAGCTGACTCCCAAATATTATCAAAGCCGTATGGATTATATGAATCAATATTTGCTTCGTAAGAATTCGACCCCGCAAGATATTGTGGATAATAGTTACCGTACTGCCCAGCATTAAAAAATGATGTTGATGTAAACTGAATTGTCGAAGCCAATATACCTGCAAGATTTGCCTGTTCCGGACTAAGTCGGGAAGGGTCATCATTGATATCCAGTGCCTTTTTACAGGAGCCTAAAAGACCAACTGCCAGGACAACAACTATAATTTTTATATTAAAGATTTTCATAATATTTTAGAAATTAACATTTAAACCAAGATAAATACTTCTTGTAGAAGGAATTCCTGTCCCTACGTATCCTACGGAGTTAGATCCCGCACCATAGGCACTGGCTTCCGGATCAAACCCAATAAATTTAGTACTCAACCATAGATTGTTGGCCGTTACAGAAATAGAGGCCGATTTAATAAATGTTCTGGAGAGCCAGCTTTTCGGCAGATCATAACCAAGCGACACATTCTGAAGTCTTATCCATGAAGCATCCTGGAAACCATTATTTTCAGGGGCGAGCTTATAAGGAAAGCTATTTGCATAAAAACTCTGATCAATAAGTGCCTTTTGGTCATTAGGAACATAGACAGGCTGAGCTGTGGTTCCAACATTTTTAACGCCTTTAAAAATGACCATTGCATTTCTAAGTTCTGTTTCAGCACCTATACCCGTAGAGAAACGCTGAGTTTTTGGGATATCGAACACATCACCACCTTTTCTGAAATTAAACAAAAAGGAGAAAGTAAAACCTTTATAACTCATAGTACTTCCAAGTCCTCCAATCCAATCCGGATAGGCATTCCCAATTAAATAATTATTGGATAATGGCTGAGGAATGATCGGATAACCATCTGCACCAATAATTAACTGCCCATTATACTGACTGGAGGGATCTGTTACTCTGGTGTACGGCCAGCCATACCAATCTCCCGGACGCCCGCCGGTTTTAATAATCTGTTTTACCCACGGACTCTCCGGATTAAACTGAATTTCACTTACTCCTGGAGGCATGGACAACACACGCCCTTTTGTCTGAGACCAGTTTGCATTAATATCCAGCTTAAATTGTGAGGTATTAATGAGGTTAGCGGTAAATAAAAACTCAATTGATTTGTTACGAATCTTACCTGCATTAGTTACAAAAATATCATAACCAGAGGCATAACTGATCGGAACAGGAACGATCTGGTCGATACTATTTAATATCGCATAATTCGCGTCTAATGTGATCTTATTTCTAAAGAAATGAAATTCACCTCCAAATTCCAGTCCTTTTGTTCGTTCAGGACGAAGGGATTCCGACCCGACTTTGATGTCTCTTCTTACACCACTCACCCCGTTGAAGGCTGGCAATGTTGAAAAATACTCCCCAATTTGGTATGCATCTGCGTCTTTACCCACTTCTGCATAAGAGGCTCTTAGCTTTCCATAATTAAAGATTGGGTTATCCTGAAGCCCCAGTGTTTCTGTAAACACATAAGAAAGACTTGTGGAAGGGTAAAAGAATGACCGGTTTTTCGGTGGCAATGTAGACGACCAGTCATTTCTTGCCGTTACATTCATGAAAACAGTGTTGTCATAACTCACGGTCAAGTCTCCAAAAACACCTATAATATTTTTCTTACCTGGAAAAGTTGTTGTTGTATATACATTATAATTATTAATGCTTTCTACATTCGGAACAACTGCCTGAGCACCATTTAAAGACAAATTGGTCTTAGCAAAGTGGGTAAAAGAATGCCCTAACAGGAAGTTAACATTCCATTTATCACCAAACTGCTTGCTCGCCCTGGCAAAGAGATTTGAATTGACCTCATTATAACTAATTCTCTGCTCAGTCATAGAGCCTAGTGGACTGATCAACAGACCAGTTTCATTATAGACCTGTCTAAAATCTGTATAGTGATCCAACCCCACTTTATAATTGAAAGTTAACCAGTCATTGGCTTTGTATTCTACGCCTAAATTCCCAAGCAGCCTGTTTACATTGGTTTTAAGAAAAGCATTTTCAGTAAAATAAAATGGGTTATCTATCGATGCATTATAAGTTTTCTCACTTCCGTCCGGATTTAAATAGTCCCTTGGATCGACAGTGTTGGTATGGCGCATCAAATAGTAAATAGTTCCTGAAGAAATTCCAGTACGCGGATCCTTTCCTCCTGAGTTGATGTAATTTGCTGAACCCTCAACTTTCACTTTATCAGAAACTTTAAGGGTACCGGCAAGCTTTACAGAGGTCTTTCCGTAATTATTGTTCGGAACTACACCGTTCTGGGTAGAGTTTGCTATGGAAGTAAAATAAGTTGCGCTCTCATTACCTCCGCTAAAGGTGAAAGAGTTTTGTGCCTGATGTCCTGTTTTAAAGAACAGATCATAGGGATTATAAGTAGGCAGGCCTTCTATTTTCGGCCCCCAGCTATTCACACTTGGGCTGTAAGCTCCATTATTCCCATTTCCATAAGTCATTTGAATTGGTGGTTTTTTTGTCACATCCTCAAAACCATAACTGGTCTTATAGCTGAAAGATGGTTTACCACTTTTCCCTGATTTAGTTGTAATAATGACCGCACCATTTGCAGCCCTTAATCCATAAAGTACGGAAGCTGCCGGGCCCTTCAATATAGTCATGGTTTCAATATCATCGGGATTGATATCAGCCGCCCTATTCGTATTTTGGAAATTATCATTATTAACAGCAATCTGATCTGTATTATTGGAAATTGGAATTCCATCTACCACGAATAAAGGCTGGTTATCTGCTGAAGGATTCAGGGAGTTGATTCCCCTAATTTGAATTCTGGATCCCGCACCCGCACCCCCACCTGCACTGGTAATCTGCACACCAGAAGCTTTTCCTTTTAGTGCATTGATTACATTGGATTGATTGGTATTGGTAATGTCTGCGGCCTTAATTTCCTGAGTCGCATACCCCAATGCCCGTTTCTGTTGCTTAACGCCTAATGCTGTTACAACAACCTCATTTAAATTATTTGCCGTCGGCTTCAACACAACATTTAGATTACTGTTGCTACCTACAGCAATCTCCTGGGCAATCATCCCGATATAACTGAATACCAGCACATCAGATGAGGTGGCTTTAATGGAATAGACACCATTCGTATTGGTCTGAACAACCGTACTGCTGCCCTTTATCTTTACAGATACTCCAGGGATAGGCATCAAATCATCAGAGGAGGTCACCTTTCCGGATACCGAAATTTGCTGGCCTAAAGCCTGAGTAGCCAGCATAAAGGTCCCCCATAACAATAGGAGTAGTTTTTTTTTCATAATGAATTGGTTAAGATTAAGTTTGTCTTATTCAGCATAATGCCTTATGCGTCTTTATGCGTCTTTATGCAATAAATTTAAAAAAATATATTATTAAAAAATCATATCAAGAAAAAAAAGCACTTTCAATTCAATTAAGTAGCTTCTGGTGTGCAGCAATTTGCGTGTTTAAACATGATAAAATAAATTTAATATAAAACACAAGGGGCCCAAATAGGGCTGTCTCTTATACA
>NZ_JAELTV010000342.1 GCF_016429005.1 Pedobacter sp. ASV19 | reverse complement strand
CCCCCCCCCCCCCCCCCCCCCCCCCCCCCCCCCCCCCCCCCCCCCCCCCCCCCCCCCCCCCCCCCCCCCCCCCCCCCCCCCCCCCCCCCCCCCCCTTTTGGCTGCCTGTCTCGTGGGCTCGGAGATGTGTATAAGAGACAGCAGCCGTGAAGCCAGAGGCGATGAGCAACATGAAAAAGATTATTATTTTATTTCCAAAGAAGCATTTCTTCATAAAGTTGCTCACCAGGAGTTCGTAGAATTTGAAGAAGTCTATAACGGTACTTTCTACGGTACCCTGCGTTCAGAGATCCAGCGGATCTGGGATGAAGGCAAACATGTGATCTTTGACATTGATGTAGAAGGCGGACTCCGTTTAAAAAGAAAGTACGAAGCACACGCACTGGCTATTTTTGTACAACCACCGTCATTGGAGGTTTTAAAGGAGCGTTTAAGCGGAAGAGGAACAGACAGTGAAGAAAAGCTACAAGAACGCTTTATAAAGGCAGAAAAAGAGCTTAAATACGCAGATAAGTTTGACGTTGTGCTGAAAAATTTTGATCTGGACACTGCCTGCGCAGAAGCTGAAAAACTGATTGGCAATTTCTTAGATCAATAACATTATAATGAAGACAGGCCTTTTTTTTGGTTCTTTTAACCCTATCCATACCGGACACCTCATTATTGCCAGTTATATGGCTGGTTTTACGGATCTGGATGAAGTATGGCTGGTGGTGTCACCCCATAATCCTTTAAAGAATAAAAAAGGCCTGTCCAATATGTATGACCGCCTGGAGATGGTGAGACTGGCCACAGAAAATTCAGAAAAACTGAAGGTCAGCAATATTGAATTCGGTTTGCCTCAACCTTCCTATACAGTGGATACACTGGCCTATCTGCAGGAAAAGTATCCGGGCAGATCTTTTGCATTAATTATGGGTGCAGATAACCTGGTCTCACTGAAAAAATGGAAGAACTACGAGGTGATCCTTCAAAATCACCAGATCTATGTTTATCCCAGACCTGGTGCAGACCTCTCCCCGTGGAAGGATCATCCATCTATTCAAGTTACTGAAACTCCTCAAATGGACATTTCATCCACTTTTATCCGCAAGGCCATCCAAGAGGGGAAAAATGTACAATATTTTCTCCCGGACAATGTTCTTGCCTTTATTGAGGGTAAAAATATGTACCGTTAAAATTGACGGTACAATAAAAAGATCGCTGGTTTCTTATGGAGATCAATCCTTTCTTTCTTCCAAAATGCAACAGACTGTGTTTTAATGTATTCATCTTCACCCGTCAGGTTACAGGCCACGCAAAGCAAGGTTTGAGGCATTGCATTTTTTAGCACATCCTCCAGCAATTGGTTGTTTCTAAATGGAGTTTCAATAAACAATTGTGTTTGCTGATATTTTTGTGCCAACTGTTCTAGTTCCTTAATCCGCTTTCCCCTTTGCACTTTGTCAATAGGCAAATAGCCGTGGAAGGTAAAACTCTGGCCATTAAAACCAGAAGCCATCAAAGCCAGCAGAATGGAGTTTGGTCCTACCAGAGGCACCACTTTAATCCCTCTTCTGTGCGCTTCTGCCACCACATCGGCTCCCGGATCAGCCACTCCCGGACAACCGGCTTCACTCATTAAGCCAACATCTTTTCCGTTCGTCAGCTCTTTAAAAAAAGGCGCCAGGGAGGAAGTCCTTTTATGTTTTCCGTAATCATGGATGATCAGTTCACTTTGCGGACGCTGTAAGCCCGCTTCTTTAAGAAATTTACGGGCGGTCTTTTCATTTTCAACAATGTAAGTGTCGATCGCATTGATGGTGTCCACCACAAAGGGCATAAAAGATTTTGAAGCAGCCTGCTCTGCTAATGGGACTGGAACAAGATAAAGGGTACCGGTTTTCATGAATTGTATCGTTTTTCTAATGCATTTTAACTTTACGCAAAAAATACGGTCTGCTAAAAGCGATCTGCAAAAGAATAAAATAATTACCGGTAAAGAGTCAACGGAACAAAATATTCTTCATATACTTGATTTTCAGTTCGGATGGGACTGACTATTTTTATTTCTATATGGCAGTCATTGTATATTAATAAATACAAATTTATGCTTGCAATACTGCACACTCAGGCAATATAATTGTGCCTTTTATCATAATTTTAGTGCAATATTCCATATATAATTAAACTATTACCGCATTTGGAACTCAAATTGATACAGTTAAGTTAGGTTAACATAAACACACACACAAATGAAAAGATTGTTTAAACTACCGGTATTAGTGTTAGGACTCGTACTCCTGCTCACCGGAGCCGCACAAAAAGTGGCGGCACAAGAAGAGGATGTTTCCATGCAGACTTTTTACGATGAATTATCTCCTTATGGAACATGGATACAGGATTCACAATATGGTTATGTATGGAGACCCGATGTTGACCAGTCGGATTTCAGGCCTTATTATACCAATGGCCGATGGGTTATGACAGAATACGGCAATACCTGGGTTTCTGATTATAATTGGGGCTGGGCTCCTTTTCACTATGGCCGTTGGGTCTATAACCGTTACAATGAATGGCTGTGGATTCCTGATACCACCTGGGGACCTGCCTGGGTAAGCTGGAGAAGCGGTGGCGGATATTATGGCTGGGCACCATTAGCCCCGGGCATAAATATCAACATTAATTTTGGTGGTGGTTATCGTATCCCAAATTCCTGGTGGTGCTTTGTACCTCAGAGTAATATCTATTATGACCGTTTCCCAAGATATGGAGGCTATAATAATGTCACCATCATTAACAATACGACCATCATTAACAATGTTTACCGCGGCGGCAGAAACACCTATTTTACCGGCCCTGGACGTGACGATATCAGACGTGCGACCAACCGGGATGTTAGGATTTACAACGTCAGCAGAACCAGCAGACCCGATCGTATAGGTGTAACGAACAATACCGTAAACATTTACAATCCAAGACCATCCAGAGGAAATGACGGAAGGCCCGCATCGCCAAGGAATGTAAGTTCTGAAAGCACTTATACCGCCAGCAGAGGTGACCGTGGTGGACGTCCAACCAGTATCGGCAATGACAGAAACAACAATAACGTTAACGGAAACCGTGGAGACAGGGGTTCAATGACCACTTTACCCAACGATGGCAATACTCGTCCTGGGGTAACTCCAGGCAGGGATTATAACAGGTCAGATAACGGTCGTCCGTCCAGGGTGGGTACTCCACCGGTGAATGAGCAAGGTAATACAACAGGTAACCCTGCTACTCCGTCCAGAACAGACAGAACACCTTCAAATCAGCAATGGCAAAGACCGGAAGGTCAGCCCCGTCCTGAAGGTACCTCCAGGCAATACCAGCCACAACGCTGGCAAACCAGACCTGTTCAGCCGCAGCAACCTCAACAACCACAGCAGCAACAGCAGCCACAGCAACAACAGCCACAATACCAAAGGCCGGAAAGACAGCCACAACCTCAGGCACAGCCTCAACGCCCTCAGGCGCAGCCACAGCAGCCAAGACCTCAAAGGGTTCAGCAAAGCGCTCCGGCAAGAGAAAACAGGCCCCCTGAGCAACAAAACAGAGGAGATAGAGGGTCCAGACCAGAGAGAAATTAATCCCCCCTTTTAAAGGGGCTTTGTAAGGTATCTGTTTTAGAAAACAGATACCTTATTTTTTTCTTTATCTTTGCAGCCTCAACAAGCAAAGATGCTTAACTCTTTATGATTCACCCGGAAATAGAAAAACGAAAAACATTTGCCATTATAAGTCACCCCGATGCTGGTAAAACAACATTAACTGAAAAGTTCCTGCTTTTTGGGGGAGCTATTAATACCGCAGGTGCGGTAAAACGCAATAAAGCCAATCAAAGCAATACTTCCGATTTTATGGAAATTGAAAAACAACGCGGAATCTCCGTTGCGACTTCAGTTATGGGCTTTGAGTACAGTGGCAAAAGGATCAATATCCTGGATACACCCGGACACAAGGATTTTGCGGAAGACACTTACAGAACTTTATCTGCTGTAGATAGTGTTATTCTGGTGGTTGACTGTGTAAAAGGTGTCGAAGAACAAACAGAAAAATTGATGGCGGTATGTCGCATGCGCAATACGCCTGTTATTATTTTTATCAATAAAATGGACCGGGAGGGTAAAGATGCCTTTGACCTTCTGGATGAAATAGAAAACAAACTCAATATCAGTCTTTGTCCACTCTCCTGGCCTATCGGTCAGGGACATACTTTCAAAGGCGTTTACAGTATTTACAATAAGCACCTGAATCTTTTCGAACCGGATAAGACAAAAATCAGTGACCCGGTGATTGAGGTGAGCGACCTGAATGATAAAAACCTGGAGAACTTCCTGAAACCTGCCGAACTCGAAAACCTTAAAGGTGATCTGGAACTGGTGCATGGTGTGTATGGAGACCTGGACCAGAGCATGTATACAGAAGGATTACTGGCCCCTGTTTTTTTTGGAAGTGCCATTAACAACTTTGGGATCAAAGAACTACTCGATACCTTTATTAAAATTGCACCCAGCCCGAAAAGCCGGGAAGCAGAACAACGGGAAGTTTTGGTGAATGAAAAGAACTTCAGCGGCTTCGTATTTAAAATCCATGCCAATCTGGATCCTAAACACCGTGACCGTATTGCCTTTTTAAGAATCTGTTCCGGTAAGTTTGAACGCAACAAATTCTATTTCCATACCCGTCAGAATAAGAAACTGAAGTTTTCCAATCCTATGGATTTCATGGCCAATGAAAAGAGTATCGTAGAAGAGGCCTGGCCAGGAGACGTAGTCGGTTTATACGACAGCGGAAACTTTAAAATTGGAGACACCCTTACAGAAGGAGAACAATTGCAATTTAAGGGCATTCCAAGCTTCTCTCCTGAAATATTTAAGGAAGTAGAGAACAGAGACCCTCTCAAAACAAAACAACTGGAGAAAGGCATACAACAGCTTACAGAAGAAGGGGTAGCACAGCTCTTTACCCAGCAGCCAGGAAACCGTAAAATTATCGGTGCAGTTGGTGAACTTCAATTTGAGGTAATTGCCTTCCGTCTGGAGCATGAATATGGCGCCAAAGCTTATTTCAGGACCTTAAGTTATGGCCTGTCTCTTATACACATCTAAAAAGGGGGGGGGGGGGGGGGGGGGGGGGGGGGGGGGGGGGGGGGGGGGGGGGGGG
>NZ_JAELTV010000341.1 GCF_016429005.1 Pedobacter sp. ASV19 | reverse complement strand
CCCCCCCCCCCCCCCCCCCCCCCCCCCCCCCCCCCCCCCCCCCCCCCCCCCCTATTTTAGATGTGTATAAGAGACAGATAAAACCTTAACCTGTCATTCAACATGTCATTTAATTCGCATAAATTGCTACAAAAACAAAAAAAGAACATCCTTGAACTTTGGATGAAAAATCAACTGGCAGACGAAGGTCTTCGTGAAGACCTGATCAGTAATGAAGACTTGAGAGGTCAATCTGAAGAGCTTATTTCTTCCTTAGTCAATAACCTGACCTCAAATGACATGGAAGATCTTGATGGTGAAAACTGGAACCCGGTTATTGAAATTTTGGGCGGCATTGCCATTACCAGAGCAAGACAGGGATTCAGTCCGCGGGAAACCGGCCGCTTTGTATTTTCGCTGAAAGATGCATTATTGGCCACTTTGCAAAAGGAAATCGCCGATTCGAAAACGCTGTTTGAAGAATCTAACAAGATTAGTCGTGTTATGGACAACTTGAGCATTATTACTTTTGAAACCTTTATTAAAGGCCGTGAAGAGGTTATTTTAAGGCAAACAGATGAAATTGCTGAAATTTCCACTCCTGTCATCCGTGTCTGGGACGGCATTCTTGCTTTACCAATTATCGGAACCCTGGACAGCTCAAGGACTCAGATTGTGATGGAAAACCTCCTGCAGGAGATTGTAGAAACGGGATCCAGCATTGCTATTTTAGATATATCCGGTGTTCCCGCTGTAGATTCGCTTGTTGCCCAGCATTTAATCAAAACGGTTAGTGCAACCAGATTGATGGGTGCAGAATGTATCATTAGTGGCATAAGACCTGAAATCGCCCAAACCGTTGTACATCTGGGCATTGATCTATCGAATATCATTACCAAAGCTAGCCTGGCCACTGCTCTTGCTTATGCCTTTAAGGTGCTTAGACTGGAAGTGAAAAGAACAACACTATCTAAAAACTAAATTATATTGCCATGGATAAAATTCCTATTCTTAGGATGGGGAACTTCTTGCTGGTCACGATACAAGTAGATTTGTACGACCGCCTGGCACTGAATCTGGAAGCTGATTTGGTACAGATGGTTAGTAAAACCAATGCAAGAGGTGTATTAATTGATATTTCTGCTGTATCTATAGTAGATTCATTTATGGGTCGGATCATCGGAAATATTGCCAGTATGTCTAAAATCATGGATGCGGAAACCGTTGTTGTGGGCATGCAGCCCGCAGTAGCCATTACGCTTATTGAACTTGGGCTTCCATTAAAAGGAGTTCATACGGCATTAAACGTTGAACGCGGCATGGATCTTCTCAAATCTATGATCGGTAGCACGGAGGAGGAATCCGAAGAAGAAGAGGAAGACGATGATTCTGTCGCTGAGTAAGGATAATATCCAGGTGGTCAGAGAACAGGATGTGGTCTTGTTGCGAAACCGCGTAAAAGAAGTTGCGGTGAAAATCAAAATGGGGCTGGTGAATCAAACTAAGCTTATTACAGCCGCCAGTGAGTTGCTCCGCAATATGCTGAGGTATGCGAACGGCGGCAGCTGCCTGATTGAAGTGGTTTCCAAAGGCAGGGAAAACGGAGTCCGGCTTACTTTTACAGACAAGGGGCCGGGCATTGCGGATCTTGCGCTTGCCATGAAAGATGGTTACTCAACAGGTAGAAGCCTTGGTTTGGGCTTACCGGGTGCAAAACGCCTGGTTAACGAATTTGATTTAAAAAGTAAAGTAGGAGAAGGAACGACAGTGATGATTTTAAAATGGGCCAATGGTTGATGCCACACATACCAGCTTTCTGGCCAATGACAGGAGCTATTTTTCTCTGCTGAAAAAAGATATACACCGCTTGGCCGCAGAAGCCGGCCTGAGCCAAAAACGCCTCTCCGAGCTGGATATCATTGTTGCAGAACTGACCAGCAATCTGTTTAAGTATGGCGAAAACGGGGAAATACTTTTTGGGGTACTTCAAAACGGAGAAGCGCCTTATATTGAATTAATTTGCATTGATTCAGGTCCGGGTATGCACAATCCGACCAGAATGCTTGTAGACGGGGTTTCCACAAGCAACACGATGGGACATGGTCTGGGAAGCATTAAACGCTTATCGGATAATTTTGATATTTATTCGCAGGTGGGATGGGGTACTATTGTGCTTAGCCGCATTTACATTGGTGGAAAATCATTAAAAAAAATGCCGGTGATGATCCGCCCTCTGGTTTTATCTAAACCCGGTGAAAGCACCAGTGGTGACGGTATAACTTATAAGCTTACCAAAGACAGCATCAAACTGATGCTCTGTGACGGGCTCGGCCACGGTCCGGAAGCCAATAAAGCCATCAACGAGGCCGCGGCCTCTTTTAGGGTATTTCCTGAGGTTAGTCCTACAGCGACGCTGAAGTTTATCCATAGTTCTATTAAAAAAACTCGTGGAATGGTGGCCAACGTTGTCAATTATGATTTTCGGACAAAGCTTTGGACTTCTGCGGGTATTGGAAACATTGCCGCAAGATGGATGGGGCCTGGTATGAATAAAAATCACATGAGCTACAATGGGATCGTTGGGCATAATATACCTGCAACGATGAACGACCAGCAATACAGCAGTGAAGAATATAACCAGGTGATTTTATGTTCAGATGGGATTAAAACACGCTGGGATTTGAACAAATATCCGCTTATTCAAAAATGCGATCCAGCCGTTCTGTGCGCAGCACTTTACAAAGATCACGCCCGCGGAACCGATGACATGTCTGTAGTAATCATTAAAATTAATTAAGATGACGGAGATAATCGCCATATCGCTTGAAAACGAAATGGACCTTGTGCTGGCCCATAAAAGATCTATGAAAGTGGCTGAAAAACTGGGGTTGACTATTGCTACGCAGACCACTTTTGCCACAGCTGTATCTGAGGTAGCCCGGACAGTAATCGATTACACCAATCATGGGATGCTCAACATTTATATAGATGGTAAGGTGCCCAGATTTAGTTTGATGGCCCAGATCATTTTTGACAGTGAGGCCAGACCGACCCGTTCGGATGAGGGATTTTATTATGCACAAAAGCTTGTTCCCGAATTTGAAATGAGCAGTTCGGGTACAGATCATTTGATCAGCATGCGTATCGGGCTGCCAAGATCTCTTAAACTGGATCAGCTAAAGATTAACTTATTGAAAACCTTTTTTGATTTGGAAGGCCCGGTTAATGCCTATGAACAGATCAAACACAAAAATAGCTTGCTTCATAAGATTACAGGTGAACAGGAGATAGAAATTAAACGGGAACGTGAAATTAATGAGAAAAAGAACGAATTCATCTCTATAGCGAGCCACGAAATCAAAACCCCTATTACCATAGTCAAGGCATATGCCCAAATGCTCAGGATGATGCGTTCAGAATGCAGTGACAAGGCCAATGAAATTATTGACCGGCTTAACGGGCAAACCACTAAACTGGGCTACCTGGCCAATCAGCTCATGGATGTATCCAGAGTGGAAAACGGAAGCCTGGAATACAATTTCGAGAGCATAAAATTAAATCAGTTTATCGGCGAGGTTCTTTCTGTGCTTAAGCATGTTTATCCAGGAAATGAAATCAGCTGGAATGCGGGGCAGGAAATAGAAGTCCAGCTGGATAAGCTGCGCATGGAACAAGTGCTGACTAACCTGATTGGAAATGCATCAAAATACTCTTCGGCTAGTTCGGTTATACAGATTAACAGTGTTCTGGAAGCAGAACAAATTAAAATTGCTGTTGTTGATACTGGAATTGGAATGTCGAAAGAAAATGTTGAACGCATTTTTGAAAAATTCTATCGCAACAAAGAAATAAGGGACAGTCATCCCGGATTGGGGATGGGCCTTTACATTACTTCCAAAATCGTTACTGACCATGGTGGAAAAATATGGGTGGAAAGTAAGCCTGGAAAAGGCTCTGTTTTTCAATTCACGATACCGCTCTCCACGCTTAGCAAAAGCTAAACTTATTGAAGAAAAAGATCAAATACAGACATGGCAATTAAAGTTTTTATAGTTGAAGACAATGAAGATATTGGCTTTATCCTGGAAAGTTATCTTTCAGAGGAAGGATTTGAAGTGAGCCTTTTCCCCAGTGTTAGCGCTTTTAAGGCTGTATATCCTTCCAGATTGCCTCAAGTTTTCCTTTTGGATGTGATGTTACCAGACGGGGATGGCATTGCACTGTGCAATGAGATAAAAAATAACCCTGAAGCCGGTGCATTGCCAGTAGTGCTGATGTCGGCACATTCCCCTGCTGAACAAATCGTAACCAAATGTAAGGCGGACAACTTCATCAAAAAGCCTTTCGATCTGGAACTGATTTCCAAAACCCTGATGGATGCTGTCCATCGTTTGATCACTTGAGGTGAAAGAATTCACCTTATGATCTAAAGCGGTCACTATACATTTTGAGCTGGCCTTTCAGGAACTGACGAGCCATATGGATACGTGTTTTTACTGTACCCAGCGGGATATTTAGTTCTTCTGCAATCTCATGGTACTTGAATCCTTCAAAGTACTTTAAAAAAGGTACAGAATATTCTGATTGCAATTGATCCATTGCTTTATGAATATCCTCCATCACAAATTTATTCTCGCCAATATTTACAGACGCGCTATTACAAAGCTGGTAAGAACTTAGATCTTCTGAAGTTTGGATCACGGCCTTTTTTCTGCTATCCTTACGATAATCGTTGATAAAGGTATTGCGCATAATGGTATATAACCAGGCACGAAGATTCGTTCCCTGCTTATAAAGATGATGATAACGAATCGCTTTAATGAGCGTATCCTGTACCAGGTCGTTAGCGTCTTCCATATCATTCGTAAATTTCATGGCGAAATTCTCCAGACAAGAACGCTGGTTGCAGATTTGATCATTGAGCATTGTGTTTTCCATAGGTAGATGTGTTTAATGTTTTTCAATAGGTAATTCCATTTGTTCAATCATCATACCAATACAGGTCGAAAAACTGCCGTGAAAAACTTAACGATTTGTTCATAATGCTCATTTAGACTACAAAAAGCAGGTATTCAGCACATTTCCCGCGGAGAAAAAAAAATCCACAATCAGATCCTGAACTGTCTCTTATACACATCTGACGCTGCCGACGAACGTTAGCCGGTGTAGGTCTCGGGGGTGGGGGGAGGGTGAGGGAGGGGGGGGGGGGGGGGGGGGGGGGGGGGGGGGGGGGGGGG
>NZ_JAELTV010000340.1 GCF_016429005.1 Pedobacter sp. ASV19 | reverse complement strand
CACTCACACTGAATTCGTTGTTGTAAGACAAGAACTTTTCCATAATGACAAATTGAAAATCTGCAGCAAGATTGTATTTGTTCAGGGAATCGTATTTGCTGGTAATGTCCAGTTCTTTGCGGCTAACCATATCTTCCACAACTTTTCTGAATAAAACATTTACTCTCGGTTGTATTCTGAAACCTAAACGGAATTCAACCCGGATCACTTTATCATCGTCTAATTCCTCTACGCTGTATTCCATGGTATAGGGCTCGTCTGTCCGCTCAATATGTACAAACCAGTACACATCTGCGCGTTTGGGTTTCCGGCTCAAAATCGAATACATGATCTTTTGCTCAATTTGCTTGCTGTTATTCGCTTTGGTTAAATAGATCAGGTGTGTAGAATATTTAGATATGCTAGGGTCTTCACTCAGTGCTCTTAACAGAGGTAACTGATCCTTCAGGTCAATAAAGTTCAGAAACCTGTTGTTGATTTTACGGGCCCTGAACCAGATATACATGGTAAAGATCAGCCCAAATTCAAATACAAGGAAGAACAATCTTTTCAGGATCTTAACGGCATTGGCAACGAAGAAGGAGAATTCAACACATAGGAACACACACAGTATAATCGTTACAATCCATAATGGCCAGTGTTTTACATACCTCATAAAATAATACATGAGTATGGTGGTCATCAGCATGGCTATAGTAATGGAGAAGCCATAAGCAGCAGTCATTGCTGCAGAGGTACGGAAATATAAAGAAACAGCAATACAACCAAAACAAAGGATCCAGTTGATGCTTGGAATATACACCTGTCCGCGAATATTTGAAGGATATTTAATGGTAACCTTTGGCCAGAAATTCATGCTGATTGCTTCGCTGATCAGGGTAAAGGAACCACTGATCAGAGCCTGGCTTGCAATAATGGTTGCCATAGTGGCCAAGGCAATACCAGGTAGCAGAAAGAAATGAGGAATGATCTCAAAAAACGGATTTATGCCAGTGAAATTTTTCGTAGAGGGTTGGGTCAGTACCCAGGCGCCCTGACCAAGATAATTTAAAAGGAGAGAAGTTTTTACAAAGATCCAGCTGACCTGGATGTTTTTCCTTCCGCAATGCCCCAGGTCTGAATACAGTGCTTCTGCTCCGGTTGTACATAAAAACACAGCGCCCAGAAGCCAGAATCCTTTTGGATGTTCTATTAAAAGTTCGGCACCATAATAGGGGTTTAATGCTTTTATGATCTGAGGATAGTGGGCCAGTTGTAAGCCTCCTACAACAGCAAGCATTAAAAACCACATTAACATCACCGGACCAAAAGCGGAACCTACGATCTTTGTTCCAAATTGCTGGAAGAAGAATAACAAGAGCATAATAGTGATGACGATCAGTAAGACCAGGTCATTACCAGGTACAATTGCTTTTGAGAAGTAAGGGACCAGGTTTAGTCCTTCAATTGCTGAAGTGACAGAAATAGGCGGGGTGATGATCCCGTCAGCCAGCAGAGTTCCTGCGCCTATGATGGCGGGTATGGCCAGCCATTTTCCATATCGTCTAACCAGTGCATATAAAGAAAATATGCCGCCTTCGCCACGGTTGTCTGCTTGTAAGGTAATAAAAATATACTTGAAAGTAGTTTGAAGGGTAAGCGTCCAGAAGATACAGGAAATGGACCCCAGCACCAGACTTTCATTTACTTTTCCGCCCTCTATAAGTAGCGTTTGAAAGACGTAAAGAGGTGAAGTGCCAATATCACCGAAGATGATACCAAGAGTGATGAGCAATCCGGCTGCGGATAGCTTTTTTAGATGTGGGTTCATTATCCTAAGATTATGGTTCTGGGTGAGTTAAGCTTTGATACTTTTATAAAAAAAACAAAAGTAGAAATCTTATTGACATGTAGACCGATTTATTATAGTCTTTTTTTCTGTTGTATAAATGTCGTAATCAGCCCTCAGATTGTCGTCAACCGACACCTTCATGAATTGATTAATTACGCAATTTTATCCTGTTAAATAAAAAGAACTATTATGAAACCGAAAAGCATTAAAATTATCTACTGGGTAACTACCGGATTACTGGCACTGTTCATTTTACCAGGTATCTTTTTTCTAAACAGCCCAATGGCTCAGGAAGGAACCAGGCATCTTGGCTTTCCGCATTGGTTTAGTATGGAAGTTGGTATCGGTAGTTTTATCGGTGGACTTATCCTGATTATTCCTGGTTTGCCCGCTCGCCTTAAGGAATGGAATTATGTGGCCCTGGGTATTATTTATCTTTCAGCCCTGATTGCACATCTGTCTGTAGATGGAGTTATTGGGGGGGCTTTCGTGCCTCTGGTGCCCTTTGCACTATTGTTGATCTCCTATATTTATTACCACAAGCTTTATCCATCAAGCTAACGGCGTATTCAGAAAGGGGAGGATTTCAGAATTCCGTTTCAACGAAAGGAGCTCAAAATAAAAAAGAGGATGATCCTATTTATGATCATCCTCTTTAGCAAGTACTCAGAGCGGGAATCGAACCCGCACGACTTTTAAGGTCACAGGATTTTAAGTCCTGCGTGTCTACCAGTTCCACCATCTGAGCAGGTGTTAAACCTTTTAAAAACAAAAGCCTTCCGATGAGAAGGCTTTTGAGCGAAAGACGAGATTCGAACTCGCGACCCCGACCTTGGCAAGGTCGTGCTCTACCAACTGAGCTACTTTCGCTGTTATGTTCTGCGAAGATAGACATTGTTTTTATTTTTACTAACTATATTTTAAAGATATCCTTAAATCCGCTGAGGTTCAGCAAGAAAAAAATTTCAATAAATTTATTTTTCTTGCATAGGGGGGTAATGGAAGAACATTATTCTATTCTTTGACTTTTAAAGGCTGTTTTTTCGAAAGGGCGGGAGTAAGACTAATGGTAGGACATAAAAAAACCTCTGATTTTCATCAGAGGTTTTAGTCAGTACTCAGAGCGGGAATCGAACCCGCACGACTTTTAAGGTCACAGGATTTTAAGTCCTGCGTGTCTACCAGTTCCACCATCTGAGCAGGTGTTAAACCTTTTAAAATTAAAAGCCTCCATTGAAGAAGGCTTTTAGAGCGAAAGACGAGATTCGAACTCGCGACCCCGACCTTGGCAAGGTCGTGCTCTACCAACTGAGCTACTTTCGCATTTTAATGCATCCTCCGATGCGTTTTTCCATTCTTCAAATCGTTTTTTTAATGACCGTTTCTCAGTTTGGGTTTGCAAATATAGCTACAATTATATTTCCTGCAAGTTATTTTTTCATAAAATTTTAATATTTACGGTAAGTTGTTGTCTTTCAATACTTCTGAGATCAAATTATTTTCAAAGCCTTTCCCCATCAGATAAGTAATCAGCTTATACTTCTTTTTATAGGGATCATTCTCTGTAATCAGCTTTGCTTTTTTTTCTGCCAGTTCAAGCAAAGTTTGCAGATAGTCACCGGAATCTATTGTGTTTAACGCTTTGGTGATCATCTTATCAGGAACCTGCTTTATTTTAAGTGACTGTTTAATTTTGATCTTGCCCCATTTCTTGATGTTAAATTTGCCGGATACGTATACTTTGGCAAAGCGCTCCTCATTCAGAAAATTGGTGACAATCAATTCAGAAATCAACTCTTCAACCTCTGCTGTTTTTAAACCCCATTCGTAAAGTTTGTTCCTGATTTCATATTGAGAACGTTCCTGGTAAGCACAGTAATGCTCGGCTTTGGCCAAAGCAGCTTTCTTATCCAAAACAACAGGTTTATTTTTATTTGTTTCCACAGATGCAATAGTACGAAATCTTCTCAGTTCCTATATTATTTAGTATCCTTGTGAAAAAAATCAGCCAAACATTTTTTATGAAACCATTGATGAAGAATTTCTTAGTGCTATTTGTCTTTCTGTTCATTTGTAGATTGGGAGCGTCTGCCATTACAGTGGATTCTATTCATTACGGAAAATTCGGGAAGATCATTCTTTATCATCCGGCCAAGGAGCCTACCTCCGTGGCGCTTTTTGTATCCGGTGATGGCGGATGGCAGCACGGAGTGATCAATATGGCCAAAAACATAGCTCGTCAGGGAGCACTGGTATTAGGAATAGATGCCAAGACCTATAATATGGCATTGGCCAGATCAGGTGCTAAATGTTATTATCCGGCAGCTGATTTTGAACAGTTAAGTCTGATGATCCAGAAGAAATATAAGTTCAGGAGCTATTTTAAACCAGTACTTATTGGCTATTCCTATGGAGCTACTTATGTATATGGCATTCTTGCGCAGGCGCCGGCCAATACTTTTAAAGGGGCCATTGGCATTGGTTTCTCTCCGGATATGGACAGCAGAAAACCACTTTGCAAAGGAAGTGGTTTAAATTATCATGTATTAAAACCCGGCGTCTCTATTTACCTGGAAAGAACCAAAAATTTAACGGCGCCCTTCATCGTATTAAACGGATTGAAAGACAAAAGCTGTCCCTATGCGGTTACTGAGGCTTTTCTAAAAGATATGCCTATGACAGAACTGGTCGCCCTTCCTAAAGTAGGACATGGCTTTCTGGCTTCAACCGGCTGGTTTACGCAATTGAATGCGGCATATAAAAAGATATTAATGGCCCCTTCCTTTAATGAACTGAAAGCCTCAAAGTCAGGACTGCAGATTTCAGAAGTAAAAACCATGATGGCCTTGCCTTCTGATATGGCGTTAACAGTTGAGTCTGCGCCTCAAAAAAATAACCTGCCTTTGATGATGATGATTTCAGGGGATGGGGGCTGGACGAGCTTTGATCAGTCCCTTGCAGAATCTATAGCCAGAAAAGGAATCACGGTGATTGGACTTGATGCACAAAAATACTTTTGGAATGCAAAAACACCCGATGGCGTAACTTCAGACATTTCCAGGGTCCTGATTCATTATATGCAATTGTTTGATAAGAAGACCTTTATGTTGGCAGGTTATTCTTTCGGTGCTTCTGTTGTTCCTTTTATCGCTGCCCGTTTGCCCCAGGGCCTCAAAGGAAGTCTTGCCGGAATTACGGTGCTTTCGCCAGATGTGACAGCCGATTTTGAAATCCATATCAGTGATATGCTCAGCATGAGCTCTGACGATGATACTTATAATGTACTTGCAGAAGTGAAAAAGATCAAAAATCTAAACCCGGTTTGTTTCTTCGGAGCAGAAGAAGACCTGTCTCTTATACACATCTAAAAGGGGGGGGGGGGGGGGGGGGGGGGGGGGGGGGGGGGGGGGGGGGGGGGG